>NZ_JBQLZR010000308.1:0-11338 GCF_052168375.1 Glycocaulis sp. | reverse complement strand
CGGGCACGCCAGAGCGACACGCCGCACAGGACGAGATTTCCCGCCATGCCAATGAGGAAGAGCCCCCGGCTTCCCAGCGGGCTTTCATAAGCCAGGCCGGCCAGCACCGGCCCGATCATGGACCCGGCGGCCCACAGCATCAGCACGCCCGAGGCAATGGCGGGCAATTCTTCAACCGTCGAGCGGTCCGCCGCATGAGCTACCGCCACGCCGTAATAGCACAGGCTCGCCGAGCCCCAGGCCCCCGCGAGGATCGCGCCATAGACAAGGCCCGGATTGACGAAGACCGCGAGCAGGGCGGCGAAGACGGCGCCCAGAAAGGCTGCGATCGCGATCACGATGCGCCGGTCCAGCCGGTCGGAAACACGCCCCACGGGCCATTGCACGACCATGGACGCCCCGTAGATCACAGCCATGACAAGGGCCGCTCCGCCTGCGGCTGCAGCCGGGTCCAGCGCCTCGCCCCAGATGGGAATGAAGGCCAGAAGCCCGGTGTTGACGACCCCGGCGGTGAACGCGGCCAGAGCTGCGGTCGGGGCAATCGTGAAAAGGCGCCAGGGCGGCGCGCGTGTGCCATCGGGAATGGCAGGCTGCGAACGCTGGGTCATCGTCACCGGCACAAGCGCCAGCGCGAGGAACATGCCTGCAATGATGAAGCTTTCCGTCAACTCGATGCCGGGAAGCGCGATCAGGAAGGGTCCGAAGATGAGGCCCGCCCGGCCTATGATCTGATAGGCGGAGATCACCGCGCCGCGCCGCTGGGAGGGCGTCGCATCGGCAATCCAGCTTTCGGCGACCGCGAAGATGCCCGCCGTGCAGATGCCGAACCCGAAGCGGGCCAGCAGCCACCACAGCATGTGGGAGTCCAGCGCCAGCATCAGGGTCAGCGCCGCCGAAAGCCCTGCAAAGGCGGCATAGGCACGGATATGGCCAATCGCCCGGATGGCAGAAGGCGACAGCCACGCGCCCAGCATGAAGCCGGCGCCATAGGAGGCTGCAACGAGACCGATCAGCGTGCCGCTCCACCCTTGCGCCAGCATGGCGAGCGGCATGGAGACGCCCAGCACGCCGACAGCCGTCTGCAAAAGGAAGGCGCCGCCCAGCACCGTGGCGACATTGCGGTAAATCAGCATGATTGGCGGGCCGGTCGACAGGTGGAACACGGGGGCGAAACGCTTGCCCGCAGAACATCACGGGGCGAAGGCCGGTTCAAGGCCACGGGCGCAGACAGGCATCGCCGGCACCAGCCGGCAGGTTCAGGCGATGCGCGTCAGGCGCGCCGCTGCCCAGTCCACGGAAAGCGGCCCGGCACCGCGCAAGGCGAGATAGAGACCGAGCGCCCCGGCAATGAAGCCGAAACTCCACCCCTGCGGGGCAATCGCCAGCACGAAGACGAGCGCGCCGAGCAATACCGCAAGACCTGTAAGCCGGGTCAGCACACCTGCCGCCATGAGAACAGGCAGAAGCGTGCCCCAGAGGACAAGCTGGAAGGCGGCAGCCTGAGGGTCGGCAAGCCCGCTGAACCAGACCGAAGCCGCTGCCGCGAGGCCTGGTTCGGGCTGGAACCAGTTGCTCAACTGGCTCCAGTCAGTGACGGGAAGCGCATTCGCCCTTGCCCAGCTCCACAGGGCCGCAGCCAGGCCAAGGCGAACGGTCAGACCGACAACGGCATCAATAGGAGTGCTGCCATGGCGCCGGGGCGGCGGACAGGGCGGGCACCAGGAATCCATGGGATGGGCGCCCGGTCCTGCGGCCTCACCCGCATCGGCATAAAAGGTCCGGAAACGCTCCTGCGACGTCACGGCTTAACCCCCCAGTCAGCCCGCAAGCCCTTATAGTGTCATGCTGACAAGCGGGCGCAAGACCGTTCAGCGCGCACCGATTTCTGACAGGCTGATGCGTTGCTCCCGCACCACATTGCCGGTTTCGTCCTTGATCTGGAGGGCAATCTCCCCGCCCTCCCAGTCGAGATCGATAACGCCGTAATTCACCGGCGCATACATATCGCCGATCCGGTGAGGGCCCGGCTCGTTGTTTTCGTCGCGATAGCTCATGTTGAGGGCCGAAGAGGTGATCTCGTAGAGCGGATAGCCGGCCACATCATCGCGCACATAGAGCCCCGATGCGTGACGGTCACCGGACACCAGCACCAAACCGCCAGCTCCGGTCTCGTCTATCAGATTGTAGAGGCGGTCGCGCTCAAGCGGCATGGTCCGCCAGGCTTCCCAGCCATGACCGTCAGCGTGAACCTGGATGGAGGACACGAGCAGGCGAACATCGGCGGGCTGGCGCAGCTGCTCTTCCAGCCATTCCCACTGGGCTGCGCCCAGCATGGTCTGCTCCGGATCATCGCTGGGGATATAGCGCTCCATGCCCACCGCGCCGCGTTCCGGAGTCGGCGTCAGGCCGGACCGGAAAAAGCGGGTATCCAGCAGGATGACCTGCACCCGCTGGCCTTCGGGGCCGAACACATGGGCGTCGTAAATCCCTTCGCGGGTCCGGCGCACATCGTCCTCTGACGCGCCCCAGAAATCGAGAAACAGGGTTTCGGCAAAGCCCTTGAAGGCAAAGTCCGCGCCCATGTCGTTCATGCCGTAGTCGTGATCATCCCACGTCGCCACCATCGGAAAACGGGCGCGCAGGGCCTGGAATTCGGGGCGCGCAGCAAGCTGGTGATAGGCCTCACGCAGCTCTGGCAGGCTCGCATCGTAGGAATAGGCATCGCCATAAACATTGTCGCCGATATACATGAAGAGGTCATGGTCTTCGGCGGCGATGGCGGACAGGATCGGGATTTCGCGCTCGGCCGTATTGCAGGACCCGAATGCAATGGAGTTCAGAACCGCGTCCCTCGCGGGCAAGGGCACCATCGGCGTCGCGATGGGCGCGTCATAGTCCAGCTGCGCATAGTAGGGCGCCAGAGCTTCGAGGGCCGTTTGCGGTGCTTGTACCGCCTCGGCGGCAGCCAGCGTTCGCGGGGCTGGTCCGGTGTCGGCGGCCGGTGTTTCACACGCAATCAGAACGGCGAGAGCAGCAGCGGAGAGACTGGCGACGCGAAGCATGGAAACCTCCCGGGATCAGAAACCGTTTGCGGTTCCCATCAACCGCATCACGGAGGTGTAGGCGCTTCACGCGACAGGTCAATGACGCTCTCTCCGCCGCTAGAGGCCTAGCCGCCGAAGGCAACCGTGTGCATCAGCCGGCCGGGGATGAAGCTGAACAGCCCCGGGATGAGCAGGGCGCCCAGATAGGTACCCAGAACCGTGTTGCGGTGCTTTGCGACAAGCCCTTTGCGGGCCTCCAGGATCAGCACCGCAATGAAGATGAAGGTCAGCGGCACGAAGATGTGGATCCAGCTGAAATGCCCCATCGACTGGATGAAGATCGCTGTGGTTGCCGTGATCACCATCAACAGCACCCAGATATAACCGAGCTGGCGGTGCGGTACGGTCCCCTTGGGCGCGATCAGCTGGACCGCGCCGAGGAAAAGCGCCGCAATGGCTGAACCGGCATGCAGCTGGATATGCCAGGGCGCCTCGAAGAATGCCTCGATATTCATCAGCCCATCGCCCCCGAAAGACGGATGCGGGCGGTGCGATCCTCGCCCGCTCCGAGGGTGAACGCGGCATCGTTGAAGCGGGCCGGACCGAACCGGCCGCGAGCACCTTCGCTATAGCCAAGCGGTTCGGACGGAATGCCCATCATGCCCGTATCCAGATCGTCATTGCCATTGACGTCGTGATAGGCAACCGCCGCGTACTGGCCGGGGGCGAGACCCTCGAACACGACCGTGACGCTCGCGCCATCAACCGGCACGCTGGCGGACGCAACAGCGCCATCACCCAGCCAGGTTTCGCCATCGGCATAAAGGGCGATGGAGACCAGCCCGCGCTGACCGTCAAAACCGGTCAGTTCGAAGCGGACGGTCGCAGCCTCCTCGGCCACCTGCGCCGAAGCGGGAGCAAAACTGCCAAGGCTCGCCGTGACCGGAAGGACAATCGTGCCCGCCAGGGCGATGGAACCGGCAAAGCCGGCAAGCGTGTGTTTGAAACCGTGCAGCATGATCAGGATTTCCCTTTTTGTGCGTGTCGTTGAACCGGCGCAGGGCATCGCCCCGCTGGACACGAGCCATCACACCGCCAGCCGGCCGGTTCCAGCGCGGTTTCGCTGATTGACTGGACCTGTTCGTGAATGGCGCTATGCCTGTCATTCACGCTTCGCGAGTGACAGGACGGGGATTGCTGACGTGACGCAGACAATGCGCAGCGCGGTGCGCGAATGGGCAGGCCGCTTTGGCTGGGTCGCGGGGCTTGGCACCTTCCTCGCGATCCTGGGCCCCTATAATACCGGCGAGCTGGGCTGGCCGCTGGTCTGGGTCTACTGGGTCGGGCTGATGGCGCTCGGCTCTGCGGTCGGCTGGACAGCAGGCCCGCTATCGGAGCGCCTGTTTCCCGAATGGCCGCTCTGGGCTCACCACGTGGTTGCCGCCTTCTGCATCTCCGTACCTGTGACGGCGGTGGTCTTCACGATCAATGCGATGATAGTGGGCCAGCTGGTCTGGGCAGGCCTGCCCATCGTCTGGTTCTTCGTGCTGGTCATTTGTGCCTTCGGGTCGGGTCTGGCCTGGCTTGGCGAACATATCAGCCGGCTGCGTGACGCCGCTGACGCGGCGCCGGGCGCTGCGCCCGTCACCGCCGCATCGGCCCTGACCGACAAATTGCCCCACCGCCTGCGTCAGGCGCGCCTCATCTCCTTGAGCGCTGAAGACCATTACCTGCGGGTCCGCACCGAGGCAGGCGAAGCCCTGATCCTGATGCGCCTGTCGGACGCCGTTGTGGCCTGCGCCGGTCTCGACGGGGCACAGGTGCACCGGTCATGGTGGGTGGCGCGCAGCGCGGTCACAGACGCTCGCAAGGGCGATGGCCGGGGCACGCTGATACTGGACGATGGCAGCGAGGTGCCGGTCAGCCGGAGCTACTACCCCGCCTTGCGTGAGGCGGGCTGGTTCTAGCTGCCGTCTATTTGAACATGCCCTCGCGCAGATTGACGCCATGTTCTGTCCAGGCTTTCAGCGCGCACAGCATCTGCATCCATCCGCCGCAATTGCCGTAGGAGGCTTTCAGGCCGTCCGGCGTCTGGCGCCAGCCTTCTTCGCGGATCGAGACAAGAGTGCGGCCGTCCTCCAGCGCCTCGAACTCCATCGTCACCCGCGTCTTGTAAGGCGCGTCAGGCTCATCGGCGTCCCAATCGAAGACGATGCGCTCGTTCGCGACGACCTCAACCACATTTACCGGGAAGCTGCCCGGAAACTCGTGAAATGACCATTGAACCACGGCGCCGGTTTCCATCCGGCCTTGCGCGCCTCCGGTCGTGAAATAGCGCGACAGGGTATCCGGGTTGACCACTGCGTCGAAAACCTCCGCCACCGGCCGCGCAATGCGCGCCGCAACCCGGAATTTCAGCTCCATATCCATGCTGCACCTGTCCTGTTTTTGAGCTTGCCTTTAAGGCGTCAAATCATGTTATAAAAATATAACATGTCAAGTTCAGACAAAATGGATCGCGTTTTCAAGGCACTGGCCTCACAGATCCGGCGCGAAATGCTGGATTGCCTGAAGGACGACCCGCAGACTACGGGCGCGTTGTGCGAACGCTTTTCAACGCTCGACCGGTGCACCGTCATGCAACACCTCAAGGTGCTGGAACAGGCCGGGCTGGTAATTGTCCAGCGAAAGGGGCGTGAGCGCTGGAACCATCTCGATCCGCTGCCAATCCGCGAGATGCAGGAGCGCTGGATCGGGCCTTACGCGCAGCACGCGGTCAGCGTGCTCGGGCGGCTGAAAGCGGATCTTGAACAGGACAGCTAGCGCTGGCGCCAGAGGATCAGGGCGCACACCGCGATGACGGCCAGAACGGCTGCCAGCTCCAGCAAGGACGCGCCAAAGACCAGCGGCTCTGCCAACGGACCCAGGCGGGCCAGAAGCGAGCCCGCTGCACGCGCCGTCTCCTCGCCGCGAAATCCGGCTGCCACAGCAAGGGCAACCAGGATTAGCGCCACCAGCACCGCCAGGCGCATCATGCCGCCGGGATCACCGCTGGCGCGCTGGCGGGCACGGGCTGCACCGGCCCGGCGGGTTCGTGACAGGAAAGGTCGCCGGCTCATGAGCGCGAAACTAGCAGCACACGGCAGTCATGCAATCGGCGGGTGTATCGCCCGGCGCATCGGCATTGTCTTGTAGACCCGCCTGTTTTCAGGCATAACAGGGCTGCACGGGCGGCCGTTTCGGCCCGGCGGAATACTGGAAGACCTCGCGTGAGAACACGCCTACCCCTTCAGCCTTCCCCGCATTGCAAGTCCGTTCGCCGCGACCGGGACGCCGGACGCGACTGAACTCTTGCGCCGGACGCGGCGCAGCACTACGGGAAAGGTTACCCCGAAAATGACGACCGGTACTGTCAAATTCTTCAATACCACCAAAGGCTTCGGCTTCATCACCCCGGATGATGGCGGCAAGGACGTGTTCGTGCACATCACCGCTGTTCAGGCTGCGGGCCTCACCGGCCTCAGCGACGGCCAGCGCGTGTCCTTCCAGACCGAGCCGGACACCCGTGGCAAGGGCCCGAAGGCTGTCGACCTGCAACTGGCCGACTAGCCGGCAGGCCCGCCCGGCATGACCGGGCCGGCCGTCCGAAACAGGAAAGGCGCGCGAGGCACCCCTTGCGCGCCTTTTTTGTATCCGGAGCACGAGTGTTATAGTATTTCATCTTCACAGCTTCGTGCGCGAACAGCGACACCGCCTTTAATTGTTTGCGCAGAACGCTAGGATGCGGACCAATTTCCCGTAACCAAAACCACAAACCAACCCAAGGGTGAGGACATGATTGACCGTCTGATGTACGGCGCTGCGGCTGCAGCACTGGTACTGGCCGCCTGCGAACAGCAACCTGCAGCCCCGGCTCCGGAAGAGAACGGCGCGGGCGAGATGAGCGAAACCGCGCAAGACGCTGGCGCCGCTTCTGACGCCACGGCGCAACCCGCCGCTGAAGGCGGCGCGCTGGCCGCGCTGTCGGGCAACCCGTTTGGCGAGGAATGGACCGAGAATTTCGGGGCGCCCCCGCTTGACCGCATCAGCGAGGAGCACTTCCTCCCGGCCTTCCAGGCTGCCATGGCCGACCATTCTGCCGAGATTGCCGCCATTGCGAACAACCCGGAAGAGCCGACCTTTGAAAACACCATGCTGGCGATGGAGCTCGCCGGTTCGGGCCTCAGCCGCGTCTCTGCCGTGTTCGGCAATCTGACCAGCTCCGCCTCCAATGACGAGCTGCGCGCCATCCAGCGTGAAGTCAGCCCGTTGCTGGCCGCCCACAGCGCCTCGATCACGCTCAACGCAGACCTGTTTGCGCGCATCGAGACGCTCTACCAGAACCGCGACGATCTGGGACTTTCGCCCCAGCAGGCGCGTCTTGTGGAAGTGAGCTACGACAATTTCGTCCGCGCCGGCGCCCAGCTGAGCGAGGAGGAACGCGCCCGCTACGCCGAAATCCGCACCGAGCTGGCGACGCTCTACACCAATTTCTCGCAGAACGAGCTCGGTGATCGCGAGAGCTGGTACATGGAGCTGCCGGAAAGCGCTCTGGAAAACCTGCCCGCATCGATGGCCAGCGCAGCGCGTGCTGCCGCCAGCGCCCGGGGCATGAACGGCGCTATCATCACGCTGGACCGCTCCAGCGTGGAGCCGTTCCTCGAGACCTCGCCGGACCGCGAACTGCGCGAACAGGCCTGGCGCGGCTTCTACAATCGCGGCAACAATGACAACGAATTCAACAACAACCAGAATATCCGCGACATTCTGGTCCTGCGTCAGGAGCAGGCGCAAATGCTCGGCTTTGACAGCTGGGCACATTACCGCACTGCCGGCACCATGGCCCAGACGCCGGAAGCTGCCATCGACCTGATGGAACAGGTCTGGTGGCCGGCCCGTCAGCGCGCTCTGGAAGAGCTTGCCGACATCCAGGCCATGATCGATGCTTCAGGCGGTGATTATCAGGCCGAGGGCTGGGACTGGCGCTATTACACCCAGCGCGTGCGTGAAGAACGCTATGACATCAATCAGGCCGAAGTTGCCGAGTATCTCGAACTCGACAACATGATCGATGCGATGTTCTACACCGCCGAACGCCTGTTCGGCATCACCTTCCACGAGCGCAACGACATCCCGGTCTATCACCCCGATGTGCGCGTCTGGGAGGTTCACAACGCCGAGGGCGAAGTGATGGCCCTGTTCTACGGCGACTATTTCGCCCGTCAGGGCAAGCGCTCGGGCGCGTGGATGAGCTCCTTCCGCGTCCAGGACGGCGTGAACGGCGACATCCCGCTCATCCTCAATAACTGCAACTACAACAAGCCGGCTGACGGTGAACCGGCGCTGATCTCGTTCACCGACGCGACCACGCTCTTCCACGAGTTCGGCCACGGCCTGCACGGGCTTCTGTCCAACACCGAGTATCCGTCCCTCGCGGGCACGGCGGTCGACCGCGACTTCGTCGAGTTCCCGGCCCAGATCCTCGAGCACTGGCTGCAACAGCCCGAAATCCTCGAGCGTTTCGCCACGCACTACGAGACGGGCGAGCCGATGCCGGTGGAACTGCTCGAGCGCGTGCTTGCGGCCTCTACCTTCAATGCCGGCTTTGAAAACGTCGAATTCCTCAATTCCGGCTTTGTCGACATGGCCTTCCACCTGGAGGAGAATCCGGCCGAGCTTGATGTCGAGGCCTTCGAGGCCGAAGTGCTCGAAAGCCGCCAGAACCTGCGCCAGATCCCGATGCGTCACCGCTCGGCGCACTTCCTGCATAGCTTCTCCGGTGAAGGCTACGCAGCCGGCTATTACAGCTATCTGTGGGCTGGCGTCCTCGACAATGACGGCTTTGCCGCCTTCGAGGAAGCGGGCGACATCTTTGATCCGGAAACCGCACAGCGCTTCTACGACGTGCTTTCGGGTGGCAATACCCGCCCGGCGATGGAGATGTATACCGGCTTCCGTGGCCGCGAACCCTCTGTCGAGCCGCTCCTGCGCAATCGCGGTCTCCTTACCGAGGTTGAAGGCTAGAGGCGGCCTTGCCGAACGCTGACTGATCAGGGCGCGCTCCTTTACGGGGCGCGCCCTTTTCGTTTCCATCCCGCGTCATCGAACTGACAAGACCGCACGCTAAGGACGTTCAGCCCGCCCGATATCTGGAGACACTGGCCATGACCTCGAAGTTTCGTGTTTGCGTCAGCCTGCTGGCACTTTTTGCAACGCCTGCAGCGAGCCTTGCGCAAGGCTGGATCGCAGAGCCGGAGGTGGTCCGTGGCCTGTCGGGCAGCGTCATAAACGGTCTCGTATTCGAGGATCTCAATGGCGACGGCATACGCCAGACCGGCGAGCCCGGCGTTGAAGGGGTTCTCGTCTCCAACGGGCTTGAGGTGACCGCAACCGGCCGTACAGGTGCCTACTCCCTGCCCGTGCGCGAGGACATGGACCTTTTCGTCATCCAGCCTTCAGGCTGGCGCGTCCCGGTTGACGAGCGTTTCGTCCCGCAATTTTCCTACACCCATAAACCGGCGGGTTCCTCGCAGCAATTGCGCTATGGCGGTCTTGCCCCTACCGGTCCGGCGCCGGAATGGGTGAACTTCCCCCTGCAGCGCGCAGAAAACGGGGACGCCTTCACCTGCGCCATCATTGGCGACAGCCAGACCTATTCCAATTTCGAGATCAGCCAGTTCCGTGACAGCGCGATCGCCGATCTCGTCGCCAGCGATCTCTCCGGCAATGACTGCATGCTCTATCTGGGCGACGTTGTCGGTGATGATCTTGAACTTCTGGACCGCCTTTTCGAGGTCGGCGCCAGCGCAGGCGTGCCGCAATGGGCGTTGCCTGGCAACCACGATATTGACCTCGATGCCACCGTTCCGGCCGATTCCACCGATACCTGGCGGCGCCTGTTTGGCCCGGCCTACTACGCCTTCGAGACCGGCGAAGTAACCTTCATCGTTCTCAACAATATTTACTATCCTTGTGGCGGCGAGGACGAAGGCGTGCCAGGGCGCGAGTACTGCACGACAAGCGAGACGGCCCGCTATAACGCCCGCGTCAGCAACATGCAGATGGAATGGCTGGAAAACCTGCTGCGCCGCATTCCGCAGGACCGGCTGATCGTGATTGCCCACCATGCGCCGCTGGTCAGCTTCATTGATTCCGCCAGCCCGGTTCACCAGACCGATAACGCAGCCGCGATTCACGCGCTGCTGGATGGACGGCAGGCGCTTTCGGTCTCCGGCCACAAGCACTCGCTTGAGAACCATTCGCCGGGCCAGCACTTCGAGGGGTGGCAGGAAGCTGTCGGTGTCGGGCCATTGCCTTTCCGCCATATCATTGCCGGCGCTGCTGCAGGCAGCTGGTGGCAAGGCGATTTCAACGTCGATGGCGATGCCCAGTCCCTGCAGCGCATGGGTGCGCCCAAGGGCGTGCTGATGATCGACTTCGAGGGCGCAGGGTACACCGAACACTATGTCGGCTCGCGCCTCGGTGCCCATCGCGGACAATGGGTGGATTTCAACACACCCGCCTTCCGCCAATGGTTCGGCGCCCTCAACGCCTGGCGCGCAGAGCCTCGCGCAACCCGCGACGCCATCCCGCCTGTCTCTATCAACGATCTTGCCGATACCCGTATCCTGACCCGGCAAGACCTTGCGGAAGGCACTTTCCTCACCGTCAATGTCTGGAACGGTGCCGCAGAGACAGTGGTCGAGGCGCGCATCAATGACGGCGAGGTGTTCGCCCTCACCCGCACCCAGGAAGGCGCGGGCGAAGCCGCCCTTTTCGGCGCGATGTACGCCGATCCGTTCGCCGTGCGCCGTCAGGCGAGCATCGGGCGCTATGCGCTGGAAAGCCGGTCGGGATATGAACGCAGCAGAGGCTTCGAGACGGGGCGTGGCACGCCCTATCAGGGGGCGCCCCAGCCGCAAAGTGTTCTGGCGGAGACCAACATGCATCTTTGGACGGCGCGGCTTCCCGCCGACCTGCCCGACGGGGTTCACCGCCTCAACGTGACAAGCACCGACCGGCACGGACGCCAGTACACCGATTTCGTGGTGTTCGAGGTTCGTGGCGAGCGCCCGCCGGCCCTCTTCCGCAGCGATGTATGGGAGGCGAGGACGGACAACTGACCGCCCCTGCCTGACATCTCACGGCTGGAAATAGGCTTTCAGGCTGCGCGCTGCCTGACGGATGCGCTGCTCGTTCTTGACCAGCGCAAGCCGGATATGGGTGTCGCCGCGCTCGCCAAAGCCGAGGCCCGG
>NZ_JBQLZR010000307.1:0-32306 GCF_052168375.1 Glycocaulis sp. | reverse complement strand
GGGTATTGGTTCGATATCATGGCAGGCGAGATACCACGCCAAGCCTTAGCGTCAAGCGCTCGCTGCCATTGCTAATGGGCAGGAAGCCTAGCTGCCGATGCGCTTCCAGCGCGAGACCCGGCGGCGCTTGCGTTTTTCCGCCGCGCGCGACAGCAGTATCCACGCCGAAGTGACGGTGAGCGCCACCCCCATCGCAGCCGCGACCGGACCCAGCAGGCCGAAATCGACATCGCCGCCGCTGGAGCCGCGCTCGATGATCGTCCACAGGCCGAAACCGGTCATGGCGATGCCGACGGCCAGATTGCCGATGAACATCCAGTTGCCATTGCCGGGCTCGCGCTTCTTTTGCGCAGGCGCAGGACTGGCTTGCGGCAGTTCGGGCGCCGGGGCGGCCGAACCGGCCAGCACGCCGGGATGGATTTCCTCGCTGTCTGCGGCCTCATCCTCGTCTTCTGGCATGTCGGCGGGACGGCCCACGGCCTGAACCTCGCCGGAGAAACCGGCGCTCGGCGCAGGCGCTTCCGGGGTGATCGCCGGCGTGGGCGCAGCGGCAACCGGCGCGGTGATGGCATTGGCCACCGGGGCAGGCGTTGCGGCAATTGCGCCATAGACGGGCACCGGGCCGACCTTGAAGGGCGCGTCCTGCAGGACGGCCGGGGCCTCGGCGGCTTTCTCACTGGTCGTTTCCGCCGCCTTGTCGCGTGACAGGAAGCTGAAGCCGAGGCGCGCGCCTTCGCTGGCGGCAGGAGCCTCCTCGCGGGCTTCATCTTCAGCGGGAACCGACAGGGTTTCGGCCATCTGGGCGCTCATGCGCGCCATCACACTGCCCGTCGGATCATTGGCAGGCGTCAGTTCGGCAGGCTGCGGTTCGACGATGATAGCTTCGGCGGGTGTCTCATCCTCGACTGCCGCGTCTTCGACCGGCTCGTCGGCGGTCTCAGCTTCCGCCAGCTCTTCTTCGGCGCTTTCGCCTTCCTCGGTTTCGGAGACAAAGACCATGCCACCCGGCTCGGGCGGATCGACAAACTCCAGTTCCAGATCCACCAGCGGGCCAATGCGCGGGGCCGGATCGGCAGGCGTCTCGGCGACGGGAGCCGGTTCGGAGGCGGCAGCGGGAGCCGGTTCAGGCACAGGTGCGACCGCCACAGGGGCCTCGGACGGATCTTGCACGCCCTGCAGGTAGAGCGCCTTTTCCGCAGCCCGGCGGCGCACCAGAAGCTCGGACACGACAAGGCGGCCATCTTCCTCGGCGCGCACCCAGGTTTCCAGCGCAGCAGCAGCCTCCAGATGGCGGGCATCGCGCGCCAGACGCGCCACGTCAGAGACCTGGAACGCCCCCGCCCCTATCGAGCACGCAAACGATACCAGCGCATCGCGCACAGGCCCGGCGAGATCGTCCCCGACAGCCTTCGCAATCGCCTGCTCGGCCTGCATCACGTCATAGAGCATGAGCAGTTCGGCATCGTCACGGCTGATGCGCACGCCTTCCTTGGCAGCGGCGGTATGGCCGTAACCCACTACCCAGCGCCGCCCACGGCGGGCCGCCTCCCCCAGGAAGGGTTCATGGGTCTTGATGAGTTCGCGCGCGGCGCGGCTGGATTTCAAGCGCGGCTTCATGGTGTCCCGTTCCGAAACGCCCCTCATGGGCTCTCCGGGTCCGTTGCAAATTGGTTGCCGCTTTATTGACGATTACGCAGCACCTCGACACTGGCCAGCGCGGTGAAGGGCGCAAACACGCCGCCGCCTACCCCGCCGCCAATCACGAAGACCGCATCGTCCAGCGCCGCGCCAGCCGTTTCAGTGCGCGCGCTGAGCAGCGCCTCACGGGCCTGCCAGACGCTCCCGCCCGGCGTTATCGCAAAGACGGTATCATGGGTAGAGCGCAGATCCTCGCCGCGCCCGCCCAGCGCCAGAACGGCAGAGCCGTCAAAGACCAGCGCATGACCGGCGCGCGCCTGCGGCAGGTCCGGTCCGCGCCGCCAGCGGTTTGCAGCAATGTCATAGATATCCACGCGTGAGACCGCGCGCCGGTCGGTGATCCCGCCCGCGACCCATATCTCCCCATTGACCAGCGCAATGCCGGCATCGCGGCGGCTGAGTTCCGGCGGGGCCTCCAGCGCTGCCCATTCGCGCGTTTCGATATCGAACACGAAAACGCCGCCCGGCGCTTCCACCCCGCCTGCCGCGTAGAGCCGCCCTTCATGGGCGACCATGGCAAAAGCCGCACGCGCCGCCGGCATCGGTGTTTCGGTCTGCCACTGGTCAGCCACCGGATCATAGGACCACATTTCGGCAATCGGCTCGGTCCCGGATTCGGCGCTATAGCCGCCCGCCGCCCAGATGCGGCCGTCAGCAGCGGCCAGACCGAAGCGCTCCAGCCCTTCCGGCAGCGGCGATAGCGGCCGCCAGCGGTCGATCGAGGCGTCATACACCTCGAAATTGTCACGCGGGGCGAGGCGCCCTGCCCCCCCGGCGGCATAGATCTGCCCGTCAAGCGTCACGGCGGCGAGGCCTGCACGCGCGCTTTCCAGCTCCGGCCCGTTCTGCCAGCCAGATTGCAGGGTCAGTCCCGAAGTGGTGGGCTCCTGCGCAAGAGCGGCGGGCGAAAGGACAAGGCCAAGGGCCAGAAGGCAGGTAATCGGACGCAAGGCGCTTCTCCGGTCGGCGGGCGGACTGATCCATCCACCTTTCAGCGGGTCAAAGGCAGGATTATGGCCGTCAGACTATCGCGCGCAGGCGGTCAAGGCGAGAGGGGGAAAAGGGATGGAAGCCAAAAACACGAACGCCCGGCGCGCTGGTGCGGCCGGGCGTTTCATGTCTATCCCTCTGGTGCGGGATAATGGTGCGGTCGAGAAGACTCGAACTTCCACGGGTTGCCCCACAGCGACCTCAACGCTGCGCGTCTACCAGTTCCGCCACGACCGCAAACTGGGAGACGGGCGTTTAGCAAGGGATGCGGGGAAAGGAAAGCCCCTCACTGCGCGAGGCGGATAAAATCCGGCACGCGCTCAGGCGGCGAAATAGTCGTGCACATCGGCAGCTTCAGTGATCGAGACAGCGATATGATCGCCCTGGATCACGATCTCGCCGCGCGCAATGGGATGATTATTGGCAAGGATCCACACTTCCTCGTGCTCGGCAGCATCGAGGGGAATCACCGCGCCCCGGCCCATCCGCAGGAATTGCTGGATCGGCAGGCGCGACCGGCCCAGAAGGACCGAAATTTCAATCTGCACAGCGCCAAGCTGACTCATGGTTTCCCGCTATTTTTGCCAATGCGTGCCCACCCGCACACCCTCACTTGAAAGCGGCGCGTTTACACACGATGTTCCGGGCCGGTTTCCGAGGCGTTAAGCAATGCAACAAATTCCAGCCGGATGGGCAGTTTCCGCAGCGCCGGTCGATTACGAGGCTGCTGTTGCCGCCATGGAAGCGCGCGTGGAGGCCATCCAGCGCGGCGAGGCGGGCGAGCTGATCTGGCTTCTCGAACATCCTGCCCTCTACACCGCCGGCACCAGCGCGGACGCGGGCGATCTGCGCGAGCCGGAGAAATTCCCTGTCTACCGGTCAGGGCGCGGCGGCGAATACACCTATCACGGACCCGGCCAGCGCGTGGCCTATGTGATGATGGATTTGCGCGCACGCGGGCGCGATGCCCGCAAATTCGTCAATAATCTCGAAGACTGGATCATCGGCGCGCTCGGCCATTTCAACGTGAAGGGCGAAAAGCGCTGCGACCGCATCGGCGTCTGGGTCGACCGCACCTCCACCGGATCGCCTCCGCGCGAGGACAAGATTGCCGCCATTGGCATCAGGCTGCGCCGCTGGGTGTCGTTTCACGGCATCGCGCTCAATGTAGAGCCCGACCTTTCCCATTTCGGTGGCATCGTGCCGTGCGGCATCACCAACCCGTCCTTTGGCGTGACAAGCCTTGCCGATCTCGGCCTGCCGGTGACGATGGATGATGCGGACCTCGCGCTGAAACAGGCCTTTGTGGAGGTTTTCGGCCCCGTGGTGGATGAGGCTGCGCCGGTTTAGGGTGCAGGCCCCAGGAAAAGCAGGCCGCAAAGCGGCCTGAAAGCGCGATCCTCGATCTCGTCGAGGACAGGCCGCGCGCCCGCGACTGCCTGTGCCCGCGCAGGCGGGTATTCGCGGAACATCGCTACGCGGATGCGTTGCGAAACAAAAAAGACTGGGTCCCGGCTCGGGGGCCGGGACCGCGATGGAGAGGGTCTGCCGGCTCGGTGGCCGGGATCCCGATGGAGCAAGCTAGGCCCTAACCCCGCCGGGGCATGCGCGCAAACCAGAGACCGATCACGAAAATCGTCAGCCAGAAGGCCACCGCAGAGGGCCAGTCGCCCGCGGCAAAGGCGGCGAGCGTTTCAGCCTCGTTTTCCACCATGCGTTCCTGGAAGGCGGCGATCAGTTCCTCATCGCGGCCCGCAGCCTGCACGGCGGCCGGATCGTCGATATCGACGCCAGCCGCTTCGAGATGGTTCATGAAGGCCGGCAGCATCGCCGCCGTTACCGCGATGATGGCCACCACCGCCTTGACCACCACTGCCGCTGCCAGCGGGATGATCACCAGCGGGCCCTGCCGGCCCGCATCGCGCAGGCGGTTGATATGGACAGAGGCGGTAAAGAACAGGATCACCAGCCAGACCAGCATGGCAGGCCCGGCATCAAGCAGGGTGAGGCGCAGCGCATCGAGAAACGCGATCAGGCCAAGCCCCAGCCAGAACGTGTCGGCATCGGCACGCGAATCAGGAAGCAGGAAGGCGCGGAAATTGATCGGCACGCGGCAGGACTCCGGTCGGACAATCGGCTGCCTCGCTTCTAGCCCAAGCCGCCCCGCCGTCAAATGCCAACGGGCGCAGGTTTCACCCTGCGCCCGTCACCAGTTCAGTCCGGGATTACCGGTTACTCGCCCGAGACGGCGTCTGCAGCCGCCGCCACGATGCCTTTCGGGTTCGGGCCGTACTTGTTCACGCCCGGCTGGCTGTCCATCACATAGAAGACGATCAGCACGATGGCGCCGACAAGCGGGATGAGCGCGATCAGCAGCCACCAGCCCGAACGGCCCGTGTCATGCAGGCGGCGCACACCCACCGCAATGGCCGGCAGGATGCTGCCCAGCGCAAACAGGCCGGCCAGGATGGAAGGCTGGCCGAAAATCATCGAGTCGATGACCGCAAGAATGATGTAGACGATGATGTAGAACAGGTACCACCACCAGTACTCGCTGCGGCGGGCACGGCCCTGGAAATTCACATAGTTGGAATAGACCGACTTTACGGCTTCGATGAAATTCATGCTCTCGTCCCTCCGGGATGTGTCCTGACAAGCCGGACTGACGCGTGAAGGGCTCTGAGGGGGCCGGATACGCGATTCAATCCTGAACGCAGGGTCGAACCGTAAAGGCGTAATGGTCAACCAAAATCTGAGGTCAGGTTACTCGAACTCGACCAGCAATTCGTCGGCAGCCACGCTGTCACCGGCCTTTACAGCCACCGTCTTGATGATGCCGTCGCGCTCGGCGCGCAGGACATTTTCCATCTTCATCGCCTCCACGGTGAGGAGCGGCTCACCCGCCTTCACCTCGCGGCCGCCTTCAACGTTCACGCTGACGACCAGGCCCGGCATCGGGCTGACAATGAGCTTGCTGGTATCGGGCTCGGGGCGTTCAGGCAGGCGTGCGGCGAGCTCCGCAATGCGCGGCGCATAGACCCGCACCAGCGAGGCAAAGCCCCGATGGCGCAGATGATAGCCTTGGGTGCGGTCCTCCACCGACAGGCAGAAGCGCTCCTTGCCCAGGCGGGCCTCGAAAAGGTGGTCGCCCGGCTGCCAGCCGGTTTCGAGGTCCAGCGGCCCGGCGGCAAGACCCGGCATGTAGACCGTGGCGGCAAACCCGCTCTCGCGTTGCGGCTCCAGCGTTACTTCAACGGCAAATTCCTGATCCCCGATCAGGACAGCCCAGTTGTGCGGCTTGCCCTGCGCCGTGAGGGGCGAAATGCGGCCCTCAATGCGCGCGGCGCGCTCCACAAAAACGGTATGGATCAGCGCGGAGGCGGCCACAAAGGCCCGCCACTGGCTTTCCTTGGGCGCGGTGCCGGCAAAGCCGTCGGGGAAGTGTTCGGCGATATAGCCGGTATGGATCGCGCCCTTGCGGAAGTCCGGCTCGTCGAGCACGGCCGACAGGAAGGGGGCGTTCGATTGCAGGCCGGCGACATCCAGCCGGTCCAGCGCGGCGGCGAGCGCATCAATCGCCTTCTCGCGGGTCTCGCCCTGCCCGATCACCTTGGCGATCATCGGATCGTAGAACATCGAGATCTCGTCGCCCTCGCGCACACCGGAATCGATGCGCAGCGTGCCGGGGCCGCTCGGGCCTTCTGCCGGTTCGACATAGCGCACCAGACGGCCGATGGAGGGCAGGAAGCCACGATACGGGTCCTCGGCGTAAAGACGCGCCTCGACCGCCCAGCCGCTTATGGTCACATCCTTTTGCGCCAGTTCCAGCTTTTCGCCGGCGGCGACGCGGATCATCTGCTCGACGAGATCAAGGCCGTGGGTGAGCTCGGTCACCGGGTGCTCCACCTGCAGGCGGGTATTCATCTCGAGGAAATAGAAATTCTTCTGCGGGTCGACGATGAACTCGACCGTCCCGGCGCTGTCATAATCGACCGCCTTGGCGAGCGCGACGGCCTGCTCGCCCATCTTCTCGCGTGTCTTCTTGTCGAGGAAGGGTGACGGGGCTTCTTCGAGAACCTTCTGGTTGCGGCGCTGGACCGAGCATTCGCGCTCATCGAGATGGATGACATGGCCGTGCTTGTCGCCCAGCACCTGTATCTCGATATGGCGCGGTTTCTCGACGAATTTCTCGATCAGGATGCGCTCGTCACCGAAGGAGGACTTCGCCTCGGAGCGGGCCGCCTTGAAGCCGTCGCGCACCTCGCCCTCGTTCCAGGCGATGCGCATGCCCTTGCCGCCACCGCCCGCCGAGGCCTTGATCATGACCGGATAGCCGATATCGCCGGCCACCTCGACGGCCTGCTGGTCGTCGACAATCTCGCCCTTGAAGCCCGGCACGGTGTTCACACCGGCAGCGGCGGCGAGCTTTTTCGATTCCAGCTTGTCGCCCATCGCCGAGATGGCGTGCGGGTTCGGACCGATCCAGCCGATCTTTTCCTTTTTCAGCCGCTCGGCGAACTTCGCGTTCTCCGACAGGAAGCCGAAGCCCGGATGGACCGCCTCTGCGCCGGTTTCCTTCACAGCGGCGATGATCTTGTCCATGTCCAGATAGGACTGGGAGGGCAGCGAGCCGCCAATGAAGACGCGCTCATCGGCCATCTCGACGGCCAGGCTGTCGGCATCGGCCTCCGAATAGACGACAACCGTCTTTATCCCCATGCGCTTGCAGGTCTTGATGACACGCACGGCGATCTCGCCGCGATTGGCAATGAGGATTTTCTTGAACATGAAGCCGCCAGCCACGCTAGGGGAAGGAAAGAGGTTCGGGGGAAGGGTTTAGCCCGCGCTTGGCGTGCATCGCAAGCACCCGCACCGGCTGAACGCTAGATGCCTGCCTGCCGCGCGCGATGGGCCTGCCACGCCCCGAACAGGCTCAAGGCGATATAGGTCAGGGAAAAGCCGATCTGCGGCCAGGATGCCATCATCACCCCGTACGTGGCCCA
Organism: Glycocaulis sp.; assembly: GCF_052168375.1. Lineage (NCBI taxonomy): Bacteria > Pseudomonadati > Pseudomonadota > Alphaproteobacteria > Maricaulales > Maricaulaceae > Glycocaulis > Glycocaulis sp. The sequence goes on along the minus strand of NZ_JBQLZR010000307.1, from coordinate 24,615 downwards.
GAAGAGCGAGGACGCCGCCGCCAGCAGCAGCACCAGGCGCATGTCGCTCTGCAGGCGCGAAAGCACCGCCACGACAGAGCCGATGACGGCGATGAGATCAGCCCAGCCCGGATTGAAGAAGAGCAGGATCACGCACGCCCCGCCCAGCAGCGCGCCCAGCACAGGCAGGCCCGCGCGGCCGAGCTTCAGCGCCGCAAGGTCAAAGAGGGCATAGGCCCAGCAGAAGAGGACACCGCCTGCCCCGCCCAGAAAGACATAATGGATTCCGGCAATGATATTGCCGGTCATGTCGGTGACGAGGAAGGACGGCTTGGTCTTCATCCGTGTCGAGACGAGGATGAAGGCAAAGCCCAGAAGGCCAAGCGCGTTGATGGCGATGACGCCGATTTCCATGTTTGCCGTCCCGGCCTGCAGGTTTGCCCCGCGATACGCGAGAGCGCGGCCTGCTGGCAAGCGCGCCTTGACGGCTACGCGCCCGCAAAGGCAGCCTCAACAACAGAAAAAAGCGGCGCAGCACAGACGCCGCATTGGGTCCGCACACGGGCCGGGGAGATGAGACATGACTGCATCGGCCATCACGGTAACACCGTCGGGCAAGGCGCTGGGCGCGTCCGTCACAGGCGTCGACCTGTCAAAACCGCTTACGCCGGAAGAGGTTGCCGCTATCCGCGCCGCCTGGCTGGAGCATCTGGTACTCGCCTTTCCCGGCCAGACCATGAGCCATGCGGATCTGGAGCGCTTCACCCGGTATTTCGGACCCTTTGGCGATGATCCCTTTATCGCGCCGATAGACGGCCATCCCCACATTATCGAGGTAAAGCGCGAGGCGAGCGAGAAGGCCTCCGTCTTTGCCGCCGCCTGGCATTCCGACTGGAGCTTTCAGGACACCCCGCCTGCGGGCACCATATTGCATTCCAAGATCGTCCCTCCTGCGGGCGGCGACACGCTCTTCTGCAATGGCTATGCGGCCTATGAGGCGCTGTCAGCGGAGACAAAAGCAAGGATCGAGGGGCTGGAGGCCATCCATTCGGCGGCGCTCGCCTATGCGCCGGACGGCGTCTATGGCGCCAATGATGGCAAGGACCGCTCCATGACCATTCGCGCCTCTGAAGAGGCGCGTAATACAAAGGCGCACCCGATCGTGCGCGTGCACCCCGAGACCGGGCGCAAGACGCTTTTCGTCAATCCGGGCTATGTGAAAACGGTCAAGGGCCTGACCGAGGAAGAGGCCTTCTTCCTGCTCATCGAACTCTACGGCGTCACCCATGACGAGCGCTTCGTCTACCGCCACACATGGGAGCCGGACATGCTGCTGATGTGGGACAATCGCTGCACCCAGCACATGGCGACCGGCGGCTATGACGGCCATGCCCGCCTGATGCACCGCACCACGGTGGCCGGGCCCTAGTCGTCTCTCACGTCGCCAAACCGTACATCTCCTACGTCGTCATTCCAGAAAGCGCGTCAGCGCTTATCTGGAACCCAGTCTTCCTTGCACTCTGGGTTCCGGGTCTGCGCTTCGCTCCGCCCGGAATGACGAGTGGAGCTTACCCTCTCGTCACCCCCGCACGAGGCGGGGGTCCAAAGTTGAAACGCGAAGGCATTTCATACGGCTCTGGGTTCCCGCCTGCGCGGGAACGACGGAAAAGAGTGACCGCCCTTACGGCTTGCGGAAGCGCAGGGTCATGCGGTCGGATTCGCCAATCGCCTGCATGGCCTCGCGGGTTTCCTCACCGCCACCGAAGGAGGGCGGCAGCGCCCACACGCCCATCTCGTGATCGGCGGGGTCGTTCGGGTTGGCATTGATGTCAGAGGAGGCTTCGAGCACGAAGCCGCGCGCCTCGAACGCCGCGATCACATCGGCTTCACGCAGGTATCCGCGCGAGCCATTGGCGCGCTCGTCGGTCTCGTCTGCCGGCGCGCGGTGCTGCACCACGCCGACAACGCCGCCCGGCGCCAGCAGCGTCCAGGCATCGTTGACCACTGTGTCGAGCATGCCGAAGCGGGCCATGTTGTGCAGGGCGCGGATATAGAGCACCACGTCCGCCGAACCGGCTGCGCTCTCCGGGATCGAGCCGAACGTGTAGCCGCCTTGCGCCGGGCCGCCCCATTGTTCGGCCACGCCGGGGAAGCTCGCTTCCCAGCCCTCGAGGCGGGTGCGCTGCTCGTCGGTCATGTTGGTGAAGAGCTGTTCGAACACGCTCATCGGATAGTTGAGGCCGTAATACTGGCCTTCTGCCGCCAGCCAGGGCGCGAGGATGCGGCCATACCAGCCACCGCCCGGCAGGGCCTCGACCACGGTGTCATCGGCTTCGACGCCGAAGAATTCCAGCGTCTCGCCCGGATTGCGGTATGCGTCGCGCGCCCGGTCGGCCTCGCGGCGCGGATCGGCAAGCACCTGCTCCAGCGAGGGCGATTCCATGGAGGCCTCGACCTCGTCCTCGACCGCGCCGGCAAGGTCGGAGACCTCTTCCACGGCTGCTTCGGCCATGTCGCCTGCGGTTTCAGCCGCCTCGTTTATCGCCTCGCCGGCCGTCTCGGCGGCATCGTCCATGCTTTCGGGTGCCTCGCCATTGCAGGCGGCAAGCAGGGCCAGGCTGGCAACGCTGGTGAGAAGTACGCGCATGATGGATATCTCCCTGATCGGCCACGGGGGGCGGGCCGTCTGTGCAGACATCTAGCACGCCGCAGCGCGGCCTTGCAGTGCCTTCGACTAAAAAAGCGAACCCTGCTGCGAGGTGGCAGGCTTGGAAGGCTTCGGCTTTGCCGCCGGTTTTGAGGGGCGCGGGGGCGCATCGCCCGGCCCGTCAATCACCGCGCCGCGCTGTCCGTCATGCAGGCGCAGCGTGACCGCATCACCGGCCTTGAGCGCGTCTGCCGACCGCACAAGCTTGCCTTGTCCGTCCTGGATGATTGCGAACCCGCGCTCCAGCGCGTTCTCGTAGGACAGCGCCTTGAGGGTCGAGGCGAGCGCAGACAACCGGCGTCCGTCATCCCGGATACGGCGTGCTTGCGCGGCGCGCAGGCGCTCGCCCGCCTGATCGAGCTTCTGGCGGCGCTCGGCAATATCTCGTTTCAGGGCCATCGGGCGCAGCTGCACGGCCAGCCGGTCCACCGCCCCGCGCTTTCGCTCGATGCCCAGCGTCAGGCCGCGCGCCAGCGCTTCCTGCGCGTAATCGAGCCGCTGGCGCGCATCGCCCAGCAGGCTTTCAGGCCGGGGCAGCCCGCGCGAGGCCGCGCGCAAATCGCTCGCCTTGCGCTCCACCGTGCGCAGCAGCGCGCCCGACAGGCGCCCGCGCGTCATTTCGATGCGTTCGGCAAGCTCCCGGCGCACAGGCACCGCCATTTCCGCCGCCCCTGTAGGCGTCGGCGCGCGCCGGTCGGAGGCAAAATCTATGAGGGTGGTATCGGTCTCGTGGCCAACCGCCGAGATCAGCGGTATCTGCGAGGCCGCCGCCGCGCGCACGACGATTTCCTCGTTGAAGGCCCACAAATCCTCCACCGAGCCGCCCCCGCGCGCGACGATCAGCACGTCCGGGCGCGGCACCGGCCCGCCGGATTCAAGCGCGTTGAAGCCTTCAATGCCGGCGGCGATCTGGGCGGCGGCCCCCTCCCCCTGCACCAGCACCGGCCAGAGCAGCACATGGACCGGGAAGCGGTCTTCCAGCCGGTGGAGAATGTCGCGGATGACCGCGCCCGTGGGCGATGTCACCACGCCCACCACGCGCGGCATGTAGGGGATGGCGGCCTTTCGCTCCGGCGCGAACAGGCCCTCAGCGGCGAGCTTGCGCTTGCGCTCCTCCAGCAGCGCCATCAGCGCGCCCGCGCCCGCAGGCTCCAGCCGCTCGATGATGATCTGGTATTTGGACCGGCCGGGGAAGGTGGAGAGCCGCCCTTCGGCGATCACTTCAAGCCCCTCTTCAGGGCGGAAGGAGAGGCCAGCGACCGAGCCTTTCCACATCACCCCGTCAATGACGGCCTCGGCATCCTTCAGGTCCAGATACATGTGGCCGGACTTGGGGATCGTTACCCGCCCCAGCTCCCCGCGCACGCGCACATGGCCGTACTCGGTCTCCACCGTACGTTTCAGCGCGCGGGCAAGATCGGAAACGGAATATTCCGGCGTGTTGACGAGGTCTGTCATGGGCTCCGCTGGCGAGTCGGTTTCACCAAGCCTAGCCCCATCTCCGTCCGGTGGTCGACAAGAGGCGTGCAGCGCCGCTAAGAGACACCCCTCACCGGCACCGCATCAGGACGCGTCATGAACATTCTCATCATCGGCTCTGGCGGGCGCGAGCATGCGCTGGCCTGGAAGATTGCGCAGAGCCCGCTCGTGGACACGATCTGGTGCGCGCCCGGCAGCCCGGCCATGGACCTTCTGGGCCCGTGCTTTGATGTTGCCGCCGATGATGTGGAGGGGATGCAGAAACTCGCCCTGCAGCTGGAGCCGGACCTGATCGTGATCGGCCCCGAAGCACCCCTCGCCAAGGGGCTTGCCGACATGCTGCGTGCGCGCGGGTTTGACGTGTTTGGCCCCTCGCAGGCCGCAGCCCAGCTGGAAGCCTCCAAGGGCTTTGCCAAGGACCGCATGGCCGCCTATGGCGTGCCGACCGCGCGCTATGGCCGCTTTACCGACATCGCCAGCGCGAAAGCCTTCCTTGATACGCTAAACCCGCCCTTCGTGCTGAAAGCCGATGGCCTGGCCGCCGGCAAGGGCGTCGTCATCGCGGCAACACGCGAGGAAGCCGACGCAGAGCTTGCCGACATGCTGTCGGGCAAGTTCGGCGGTGCCTCCGCCGAGATCGTGATCGAGGAGTTCATGGACGGCGAGGAAGCCTCCCTCTTCGTGATGACCGACGGCATCAATTATCTCACCCTTCCGGCCGCGCAGGACCACAAGCGCATCGGAGACGGCGATACCGGCCCGAACACGGGCGGGATGGGCGCCTATGCCCCTGCCCCGGTGATGACGCCGGAGCTTATGAAACGGGTGGAGGAAGAGATCACCGTGCCCATGCTGCGCGGCATGGCGGGCGACGGCATGCCCTATCGCGGCGTGCTCTATATCGGCGTCATGGTAACGGCGGACGGCCCCAAAGTGGTCGAGTTCAACTGCCGCTTCGGTGATCCTGAATGCCAGGTGCTGATGGTGCAGACCGGGGCCGATATCGTGCCCTTGCTGCTCGCCTGCTCCACCGGCGGCATGCGCGCATCGGAGTTCCGCCAGCTACTGCCCGTCGAGGCCAATCCGAAACCCGCCGTGACGATCGTGATGGCCGCGCCCGGCTATCCGGGCACACCGGAAAAGGGCAGCGTCATCAAAAACCTGCACCATGCCGGCCACGGCAAGGATGTCATGATCTTTCACGCGGGCACCGCGCTCGATGCCGACGGCAATTTCATCGCGAACGGAGGGCGCGTGCTGAACGTGACCGCCACCGGCGACACGCTCCGCGAGGCCGTCGACCGCGCCTATGCGGCCATTGGCGAAATCGACTGGCCGGAAGGCGTCTATCGCCGCGATATCGCCTGGCGGGCGCTGTAGGAATAATTTCCGGTTACCCCTCCGCCTCGTCATCCCCGCGCAGGCGGGGATCCAGAGATCGAAGGACGAAGGCCGTGCCAAACGGCTCTGGGTTCCCGCCTCACGCGGGAACGACGAAAGTGAAGCCGCTTGCGTTCGTCCCCCTACGCCCGCGAATAGGCCTCCGCCATCCAGGCTTTGAGTTCCGCGTCCACATCGCCGACCGTCTCGACACTGACCTTGTGGGTGCACATGCCGCCCGGCTTTTCGGCGAGTAGCCGGCCTGTAGGCTCCATGCCTTTCAGATTGAGCCCGAGCTGGATGCGCGTCTTCGAGGCGGGCGTCACGACCGCGAAATTCTTCGACCGGCGAAACGCGACACTGGTCTTCTTGGCGCTGATCTCCACGTCTGCGCCCAGCGATCTGGCATGGGCTTCCAGCGCGTCGTAGACGGGCCGCAAATCTTGCCTGCCGGCATATTGCCCGGCCAGCAGATCATCGGGCGCGGCCTCGAACGCGCCCTTGGCGGTCTGGCAGACGAGATTGGCATAGCCGTGGCCAAGCCCGTGCTGCGACTTGAGGAATGTCATCTGCTCGCCATGGGATTTCAGGCCGGAGGCCCGCACCAGGGCGGCCCAGTCCTCAAGGCTTCTGCCGGTCGTCTTCAGCAGGTTGGCCTTCATGGTTTCCAGCTGCGCGGATGGTTCGGCCATCGTTCCGGCCCTCCCTTTCAAGCGATAAAGACGAGAGCCTAATCCTCAACCGGCTTCGGCTCGACCATTTTCACCGCCAGGATGGAAAGCCCGTACAGGCCGAACATGGCCGCGCCGAGGAAAAGCTGGCTGATCGGGTCTGGCGGCGTCACGAAGCCGGCAAAGATGGCGATGCCGACCACGGCAAACTTCCAGAAGCGGATGAGCTGGCCGGAATTGATGATCCCGACCTTGCCCAGAAGCGAGAGCAGGACGGGCAGCTGGAAGGAGATGCCGAACGCCAGGATCAGCGTGGTGACGAGATTGAGATATTCCGATACGCGCGGCAGCAGCTGGATCGCCGTGCGACCTTCGGAGCCGGTCTGTTCCTGCCCCAGCGCAAAGCCCATCACGAAGGGCAGGATGAAGTAATAGACAAAGGCGATGCCGGTCGCGAACAGGACCGGCGAGGCGATGAGGAAGGGCGCAAAGGCGAGGCGCTCATTCTTGTAGAGGCCGGGCCGCACAAACGCCCACACCTGATAGGCGATCATCGGGAAGGCCACGATGATGGCACCAAAGAGAGCGAGCTTCAGCTTGACGAAGAAGAACTCCAGCGGGCCGGTGAAGATGAGCTGCAGCTGCAAGTCCTCGCCGCGCACCTGACGCGCCGCGGCCTCGAACGGCACCAGCAGAAGATTGTAGATCCACTCGGCAAAGCTGAAGCAGAGGATGAAGCCGATCGCCACCGCGCCCAGTATCCAGATCAGGCGGGTGCGAAGCTCTATCAGGTGCTCCATCAGCGGCGCGCGCGAGGCTTCCACCTCGTCATCATGGGCGTCACCGGCACCCGGCTTTGACAGCTTCTCGCCTGACATGGCTCAGGCGTCCTTGCGCGTTGCAGACGGCTCGGCGTCTGCCTTGCCAGTCTGGCTGGCATCTTTGTCCAGCGGCAGCATGGCTTCATCACCCAGCGCAGGCCTGGCAGGCTGTGCGGCGCGCGGATGCGGCTTGTCGAGAGCGGCGCGGTTGAGATCGTCTTTCGCCGCGCGCAATTCGTCGGTCACTTCGGCCACGGGATTGGATTTCTTCAGCGCCTCGATTTCCTTTTTCAGCTCCGCCATCTCGGCCTCGCGGCCCAGCTCGTCGAAACTGTTCTGGAAATCGCGCGCCATCGCGCGCATGTGGCCGATGAACCGCCCGGCCTTGCGCATCATCAGGGGCAGGTCCTTGGGACCAACCACCACAAGGGCAAGGATCACGATGATGATGAGCTCGGCAGCGCCAAAGCCGGGATTCATGACGTCACGCTCCTACGAGCCGGTGCGTTCGTCTTCGCGCGTCTCATGGGGCAGGCTGCCGGCGGGACGCTCGTCCTTGGCGTCCTCGTCCTTGCTGTCATCTTTGAGCCCCTTGCGGAAGGCCGTGATGCCCTTGGCGAAATCACCCATCATGGAGGAAATGCGCCCGCGCCCGCCAAACAGGACGAGCACGAGAATGCCGACGATGAGAAAGACGCTCCAATGCGGTCCCATATGCGCGCTCCGTGCGGGAAGGCCGTTACAGCCACTGGGCTACACCCCTAGAGGATAATGGCGCAAGGGTCCAATGGCGGGTTCAGATGGGAGGCGGGAGAAAACGTGGCAGAGATGGTGTCCTCCCCCGTTCACGGGGGAGGTGTCAGCGAAGCTGACGGAGGGGGGCTTGTTTTGGACTACCCCCCTCGGCCCTCCGGGCCACTCCCCCCGTGAACGGGGGGAGAAACCAACTCTCCCTACTCTCCGCGCTCGTCCTCTGCGCCTTCCAGGAAATCGAGATGGAAGAGGCTTTCATCGCCCTCATCGAGCGGGTCTTCATCATCGGCGAGGCGCGCCGGATCGGGCATGTCGAAATTGGCCGGCAGGCGCGAGGAGAGAAGCCCGGCAGCTTTCAGATCACCCAGCCCCGGCAGGTCGGTGATCGAGCCAAGGCCGAAATACTCAAGGAAAATGTCCGTGGTGCCGAAGGTGACGGGCCGGCCCGGACTGCGCCGCCGCCCGCGCAGGCGTATCCATTTCAGTTCGAAGAGCAGGTCGATCGTGCCCTTGGAGACAGCAACGCCGCGAATCTCCTCGATCTCGGCACGCGTGACCGGCTGGTGATAGGCGATGATGGAGAGCGTCTCGAGGGCTGCCTGCGAGAGCTTTTTCGGCTCCTCGCGGATTTCGGCCAGCAAATGGGCAAGGTCCGGCGCGGTTTCAAACCGCCAGCGCCCGCCCACCTCGCTAAGGCGCACACCCGCATCGGCATATTTCGCCTGCAGGCGCGAAAGCGTGGCGGGAATGTCGGTCCCTGCAGGCAGGCGCGCCTGCAAGGTCTCCACATCCAGCGGCTCGGCAGCGGCAAAGAGCAGCGCCTCGGCCATGCGCACCGCCTGCGCGGACGGCTCGGTCACGGCATGGGGACCGGCGACACCATCGCCCTCCTGCGGACCCTGACGGGCGCGCAGGCGCGCAATCGCCTCGGCAATCGGATCGCTCATGGGCGCCCCTCCTGACCGCGCATCCAGATCGGCCCGTAAATCGCTTCCTGACGCAGGGACGCCTCGCCGTCCTTGGTGATTTCGAGCGCCGCCAGCAGCGAGGACGCCATCAGCGAGGCCGCAGGCGGCGCATCCGGCCCCAACTCCTCATCACCCGGCAGGAGCGTGTCGAGCCGCTCCCACCCGGTCAGGCGCCGGGCCAGCAGGCTCAAGCGTGCGCGGGCTGCTTCAAGACTGTAAACCTTCGGCGTTTCCGGCTGATAGGTGGAAAAGGCAAACTTCTCACGCGTGCCGGCATAGGCTTTCAGCAATTCAAACAGGCTCGCCTCGTATTGCGGCGCGCGGATCGAGCGCACGCCTTCTGGCGCGCCGCGTTCAAACACGTCGCGTTTGAGCAGGTGGCGGTCAAAGAGCGCGTCCGCACCGGCCCGCATCGCATCAAGGCGCATCAGGCGGAAGGCGAGCGCCGCGGCCATCATCTCCGGCTCCGGCTCGTCGCTCTGGGGCCGGGGCTTGGGCAGAAGCAGGCGGGATTTCAGATAGGCGAGCCAGGCCGCCATGACGAGATATTCAGCCGCAATATCAAGGCGCTTCTCGCGCGCCGCCTCGATGAAGACGAGATATTGCTCGGCCAGCGCCAGGATCGAGATTTTTGCCAGATCGACCTTGTTCTTGCGCGCCAGATGCAAGAGCAGATGCAGCGGGCCTTCCCAGCCCTCAATGTCGAGGATGAGCGCGCTGCCGGTTTCCTCGGCATCGCCAGCCGCTTCAAAGCGGACATCTTCCTCGAACAGATCACTCAAAACGGCGTCCTCATGGCGAAGGGGGTTCAAGGCCCGCCTCGGTAAAGCAGCGCGCCATGGCATCATTCGTGGCGGCCACATCAAGCCCTTGCGGCGTGCCGCGCGCCTCTTCGGCGGCCTTGGCCCGCTCCAGCGCCTTGCCGCCCAGCCGCACCGCGCCATGGGCGACTTCGATCATCTCCGCGCGCTCGCCATTGCAGTGGAGCAGCATGTCACAGCCTGCACCCAATGCCCGCTCGCCGCGCTGGCGCAGCGTGCCCGACAACGCCTTCATGGAGAGGTCATCGCTCATCAGAAGGCCGTCAAATCCCATCTCGCCGCGGATGATGGTGGAGATGACATCCTTTGAGAGCGTTGCACAGTTTTCCGGGTCGATGGCGGTGAAGGTGACATGGGCGGTCATCGCCATGGGTGCGGCTTCGGCCACACCCTTGAAGGCTGCAAAATCCGTCCCGAACAGAATCTCCGCATCCTCGCGCACGACCGGCAGCGCGTAATGGCTGTCCGCATCGGCCCGGCCATGGCCCGGAATATGCTTGATGACGCCGGCCACGCCCTGATCCTTCAGGGCTGCCAGTGCCGCACGCGCCATCTCGGCGACAGGTGCCGGCTCGCCATGGAAGGCGCGGTCGCCAATCACCGCGTCGGCGCCGGGAATGGCCAGATCGACCACAGGCGCGCAGTCGCAATCAATCCCGAGATCGCGCAATTCCTGCGCCAGCAGGCGGTGATTGAGGCGCACCGCTTCCAGCGCCAGTTCCGGCTCCCGGTCCCACAGCTCGCCAAAGCGCGCGGCAGGCGGTGCGGCCCGCCAGAGCGGGGCTTTCAGGCGCTGCACGCGCCCGCCCTCCTGATCGATGAAGACCGGCGCATCCCGGCCCACACAGTCGCGCAGCTCCGACACCAGGCGGATGATCTGCTTTGGCCGGTCGATATTGCGCGCGAACAGGATGAAGGCCCACGGATTGCTGTCGCGGAAGAAGGCCTTCTCGTCCGGTGTCAGGCTCTCGCCGGAGAGACCGTATATCGCCGCAGACACGCTCATCGTGCTGCCACCAGACAGTCCTGCCCGCGCTGGGACAGTGCCTGACAATAGCGCGAGGCATCGTCGCGCGTCTCGAAGGCGGCAATGCGCAGGCGGTGATAGATGCCGCGCGATCCCAGATCAGCTTCGATGATGGACGGGCTGCGCCCGGCAGAGAGGTCCGGGAAGCGCGCGATGAAGGCAATCCAGGCTTCCTCCGCTTCCTCGATCGTGCGGAAGGCGGCGATCTGGACGACAAAATTGCCGCTCGTGCTGGCGGGAGGCAGGGTGGCGCGCGGCGTCTCTGCGGCCGGTTCGGCGACCGTCTCCACGTTTCGCGGCTCCGGTTCGCGCAGCTGGGTCGTTTCAGCTTCAGCTTCGCGGGTTTCAGCCATCGACGTCTCCGGCGCGGCAGTTTCTCCGCCCGTCGCCTCAGGCCCGGCCGCTTCGGGCCCGGCCGCTTGGGGAATGTCCTGAACCAGCTCGGCCAGCCGGTCGACGTCTTCGGCCTCTACCGTGAGCGCCGGGCGCTCCTCGTTGGCGACAGGCTCTTCCGGACCAGGACGCACCGCGCCCTCGATCTCTACCGTTTCCACCTCGCCGCGCTCGCGTTCGCGCAAGGCATAGGCCTCGATGTCCTGCCCCGGCGTCTCGAAGCCGCCGGGATCTTCCGGCGCGGTGCGCCAGGGCTGGCTGTCGGCGGTGAGGATCGGCGCGCTGTCGCGCTCGCGCACGCCCAGATTATAGGCGCTCCACACCACGCCGAGGAACAGGACGAGCACGATGGCCGCAGCCAGCAGCAGGACAGGCCCGCGCCGTCCCTGCCCGTCATCGCGCGCATCGAACGTGTCATAGGCATCCGGATCGTACCCGGCAGAATGGCGGTCCCGTGAGGGCATGGCTTTCCCGTATTCGGCGTTGAGCGCGAATCACCGATCCGCGCCGGACTTGGACAAGACTAACAACTGGCGCCTGCGCCCGCGCGGTGCACGCACGCAGCATCCACAGGAAAATCAGCGCCAGGCTTCGACGTGGAAGAGCTGGCGATGTTGGTCGATCGCATACCGGTCTGTCATCCCGGCAATGTAGTCGCACACCACCCGCGCCGTCTCCGGGCTGCCCGGCGCATCGGCCTGGCGCTGGAACTCGGTCGGCAACAGGGCCGGATCATCAAGGAAAGCCTCGAACAGCTCGCCGACGATACGCTTGCCCTTCTCCTTTGCGCGCTTGACCTTGTATTGCAGATACATGTTCGCATAGAGGAAGCGACGCACGGCGGAGAGCTGGATCAGCATGCCTTCGGAAAAGCTCACCACCGGCTCGTTCAGCGCCCGCACCGCTTCAGGGCTGTCCACGCCGGATGCCGCGAGCCGCTGACGGGTCTCCTCCAGCACATCATTGACCATCAGGCCGATCATCCGCCGGATCGCCTCGTGAATGGTCAGGCTGGTGCCGATATCGGGATACTGGCCGCGCACGGCGCGGAACACCTCGCCGACAAGCGGCAATTCCATCACCTCGTCGAGTTTCAGGATGCCGGCGCGCAAGCCGTCATCAATGTCGTGATTATTGTAGGCGATGTCGTCTGACAGGGCTGCAATCTGCGCCTCGACCGAGGAATGGGTGTGCAGTTCCAGCCCGCGCCAGTCCTCATAGGCGGTAAAGCCCCAAGGCAGGGTGGACGGGTCATCGCCCTTTCGCATCAGCGGGCCATTATGCTTGACCACGCCCTCCAGCGTCTCCCAGGAGAGGTTCAGCCCGTCAAACTCGGGATAGCGCCGCTCCAGAAGCGTGATGACACGCAAGGTCTGGGCGTTGTGGTCAAAACCGCCAAACGCCTTCATCGCCTCGGCCAGCCCGTCCTCGCCGGAATGACCAAAGGGGGGATGGCCGAGATCATGGGCGAGCGCAGCGGCTTCTGCGAGGTCTTCATCGACCTGCAGCGCGCGCGCCAGCGTGCGCGCAATCTGGGACACTTCCAGCGAATGGGTGAGGCGCGTGCGGAAATGATCGCCTTCATGGGCGACAAAGACTTGCGTCTTCTCCTTCAGGCGGCGGAAGGCGGTGGAATGGATGATGCGGTCGCGGTCGCGCTGGAAAGCCGAGCGCGTTGCGCTTTCGGCTTGCGGATGCAGGCGCCCGCGCGTCTTCGCCGGATCGCAGGCATAGGGCGCACGCGTGAACACCATCCTTGTCACTCCTTCCAGCCGGACTGCCCTTCCATCGGCGGCCCTCTACGTCCATATATCGGGTGTAGTGCCAGTCGGGAACCGTTGAACGCCATGAGCCAGACCCAGATCAGCCTGTCAGAAACCGCCGCCCGCCAGATCCGGACCATTCTCGATGGTCAGGATGCGCGTTATCTGAGGGTCGCGGTCGTCGGTGGCGGGTGCTCCGGCTTCTCCTACCAGTTCCATCTGGAAACCGACCGCGCCGAGGATGACCTCGCCATCGAGCGCGACGGCGCCACCGTGCTGATCGACGAGATGAGCGTCGATTTCCTCAAGGGCTCCGAGATTGATTATGTCGACGAGCTGATCGGCGCGGCCTTTCGCATCCACAATCCGAACGCGACGGCTGCCTGCGGCTGCGGGACGAGCTTTTCCATCTGATCTTCCAACTGCCCGGGGGCTGGACCATGAACGTCACCGACGCTCTGAAGCGCCGCATTTCCACGCGTGCCTTTCTCGATACGCCCGTCAGCGAAGCCGAAGTCCGCGAGTTGCTGGACACGGCGCGCTGGGCCGCATCAGGCGGCAATCTTCAGCCCTGGCAGGTGCATGTGGTGGCCGGCGAGGCGCGCCAGCGCGTGATCGACGCCGTGCAGAAAAAGCTCTCCACCAATCCCTTCACCAATGAGGCAGGCTTCCCGGTCTATCCCGAAAGCCTGTGGGAGCCCTATCGCTCCCGCCGCTTCCAGGTGGGAGAGGACATGTATGCCCTGCTGGGCGTGCCGCGCGAAGACAAGGGCGCGCGCCTGGCGCACCTGATGGAGAATTACCGCTTCTTCGGCGCGCCGGTCGGTGTGTTCTTCTCCATCGACGAGCGCATGGGCCCCAATCAGTGGGCGCATCTGGGCATGTTCATGATGAGTTTCTGCCTGGCCGCCGAGGCCAAGGGGCTCGCCACCTGCATGCAGGAAGCCTGGACCCCGCACCGCGATACGGTGGCAAAGGCTCTGGGCGTGGAAAAGCCGTACATCGTCTATTGCGGCCTTGCACTCGGCCATGCCGACCCGGCCGCCAAGGTGAACCAGCTGCGCTCGCGCCGCGCCGAACTGGACGAGTTTGCGAGTTTTGACGGGTTTTAGGGCGGCGGTTTGACGCCCTCGTCCTTCCGGAAAGCCCGTAAGGGCTTATCCGGAAACCAGCCGGCGGCCGAAGGCCGCCGCAATCGCGAACGCGCGCCCGCGACTTTTCGCGGAATATGGCAACGCATCCGCGTTGCCAAGCTAAAAAATAACTGGGTTCCGGGTCTCCCCCGGATCAAGTCCGGGGTTCGCCCGGAATGACGAATTGGAGAGAAGGCTACCGCCCGCAGGTGAAATGCCCATCGCAGAACGCGGAAATCGCCCACATATAGGCCAGCAGCAATCCTGCCCAGATCAGGGCTGGCAGGAAGACCCAGGCCACGCCGGCGCCGGGACGGCGCGTCCAGAACACGATCCATCCGATCAGAAGTCCTGCTCCGGCCACAAACGGCCCGGCCATCAGGAAGTAGAGAACGGCGCGCATCAGCCCGCTATCGGCGCCGGTCTCCACTGCGCCGGAATAGGCCATCATCGAAGCGGGCCACGTACCCACCCCGAAAAGGCCGGTCAGCGCAGCACCAAGGCTTGCCAGAATGAGGGTAACGACTGCTAGAAAGGTGATCCGGCGTTCCGGCCTGCCTGTATCGGCGGTCATGTCGTTCCTGGTCCGCTCCTGAAACCCGCTCCCCTGCTGAAAGCATTCTAGCATGACTCTCTCGATCGCCACATGGAACGTTAACTCGATCAAGGCGCGCCTTCCCAACGTGCTGGAGTGGCTGGGCGAGGCCAGACCGGACATTGCCTGCCTGCAGGAAATCAAGTGCGTGGACGAGGCCTTCCCGCGCGAGGAGATCGAAGCGCTCGGCTATAATGTCGAGACGGTCGGCCAGAAGAGCTATAATGGCGTCGCCCTGCTCTCGCGCTTTCCCATTGACGAGATCGCGCAGCGCGCCCTGCCCGGCGGCAATGGCGAGGAAGAGCAGGCCCGCTATATCGAAGCGGTTGTGAGCGCGCCCGATACGACGCTGCGCGTGGCCAGCATCTACCTGCCGAACGGCAACCCCGCGCCGGGCCCGAAATACGATTACAAGCTGGAGTGGATGGCGCGCCTGCACGCCCATGCCAAAACGCTGCTGACCTATGAGGAGCCGCTGGTGCTGGCGGGCGACTATAATGTCATTCCGCGTGACGCGGATGTGCATGATCCGGCCGCGTGGGAGGGCGATGCCCTCACCCTGCCCGCAAGCCGGGATGCCTTCTTCGCCTTGCAATGGCTGGGCTTTACCGAAGCCTTTCAGCATCTCGACGGCCGCGCGTACCAGTACACGTTCTGGGACTATCAGGCCGGAGCCTGGCCGAAGAATAACGGCATCCGCATCGACCACCTCCTGTGCTCGCCGCAGGCGGCTGACCGCCTGAAATCGGTGGAGATCCACAAGAGCGTACGCGGCAAGGAAAAGGCCTCCGACCACGTGCCGGTGGTCGGCATTTTCGATCTCTAGGCGTCTGGCGCGGTCACGCTTTCAGGCAGCTGCGCCGGCGCCAGCACGAGCGCGATGATCTGCTCGATCAGCTGGAAATCGCGGTAGAGCGTCTCCACCCGTTCGCGGACATTGAGTGGCTTGAAGAGCGATCCCGGCTCGAAGAGATTGCCCGTTTCGGCGGCCAGCAAGAGCTCGCCCTTGCCGAACCCTTCGGCCAGATCCTCGTCGAACACACCGCGCACATTCTTGCCCTTCAGCGCCGTTTCCAGCTCCAGCACCCGTTCCATGAAGCTGGGGGTGAGCAGGTAGCGCGCCATCACCTGATCGCTGCCATAGATTTGGAATATCCGCTCGAACTTCGGATCGACCAGCCGGACCCGCTCCAGCTTGCGCCCGTTTGAAGACAGCCCCAGCCCGGCCAGCGCATTGAAAATGCCCTGATCCCGGCTGATCAGGGTGACGCCTTCAATGGTACGGGGAAACTCGATGCGGATCAGCACGCCGCGGAACACGGTGACATAGTAGGTCTTGTTCTTGTTACGGCGGCGCTGCTTGAGGTCGGCCTCGTAGAGTTCGTATTTCGCGCCATGCGCCTCGCCGGCAAAATAATCCTCGAAGCTCTCCCGGTTCGAGGAAGGCACCAGGTTGTGCTTGCGGAAATCGGCAAACCGGCCCGGCGTGAAGCCGCTGGCCATGTAGCTCATGGCAAACGCCTCGGCCATGCGCTCATTGAGGCCGAGCTTTACCTCTGTGCGCAGCTTGTAGAAGGGGCCGGAGGCTATCGCGAGCCCGCCCATGATGGTCACGACCGAAGAGATGAAGATGATCGGCGCCGGCAAGGCCATCGCAAAGCCGCCAATCACGATGACGGCAACAATCGCGGCCGTGACCGCACTGCCCTTGAGAAGGCGGCTGACGGCCTTGGTGCGCCGGTCTTCAAGGCTTGCGAGCCAGGGCTCCATCTCGCCCCAGATGGCCTCGAAATCACGCATATGACAAAGCTCCCGGCACAAAAAAAAACAGACGCTCCCTCTTGTAAGGGAGCGTCTGCCTGTCACGCCAGAGCTGGCGCGAAACTTTCAGGGATTGTCAGTGCGAAAACCTAGCGGCGGCGGCGGGCCACGCGCTCGATCTCTTCTTGCACCTTCGCCTCGACGATCGAGGGCAGGTTCTCGTCAAGCCATTGCTTGAGCATCGGGCGCATCAGCTCGCGGACAATGCCCTCGAGCGTCTGGCCGTTTTCGCTGCTGACACGCAAATTCTCGGTCAGCGCGGCAAAGGCACCGGCAGCGGCGCTGGCGGCCGGCTCGGCCAGCAGGCTGTCCTCGTCCTGTGCAGGCGCGGGGGCGGCGGGCTGGGGCGTCTGGGCCATGACGGGCTCCGGTTCCGGCTCGGGTTCAGGTTCGGCGGTGGTTTCGTCCTCGCGGTCGACAATCATCAGATCGTCGGCAATCGCCATCGGCGAGGTGCCTTCGGTCTCTTCCTCGACGCGGTCGGTCAGTTCCAGGACATCATCCTCGATATTGATCTCGTCGCTGGCAGGTTCCGGCTCAGGCTCGGGTTCTGGTGCAGCCTCGAATACCGGCTCCGGCTCAGGCGCGGGAGCTGCCGGCTCGGCTGCGGCCGCTGCGCCTGCTTGCGGCTCATCATCTTCATTGATGATACGCCGGATGGAGGCGAGGATTTCCTCCATTGTCGGTTCTTGTTCTGCATTGGCCATGAAACCGGTCCTTCGGATAGTCGCGAGGGGTAAGAACGGGATTTACCCAAGCTTGGAGCGCCCTCGCCGCGATGTCCAGCACTGCATGTGCTGGACGCGACCCTAATTACCGCCCGTTAAGGGGAAGTTAGGCCACCAGTTTCCGCCATCGCTGTCTTCAGCCTCGACATAGGGCTCCAGACCGACTTCCTGGGCCGTGAGACGGCCCATCGCCTGCAGGAGCGCATAGGACGCGACCTGATAGTCACGCTCGGCGCGCACCAGCTCCAGGCGCGAATTGAGCAATTCCTGCTCGGCATTGAGCACGTCGAGCGTGGTGCGAAGGCCGACAAAAGCCTCCTGACGCACGCCCTCGAACGCGATTTCGTTGGCGCGGACAGCTTCGCGGCTGGACAGGATCACCGCCTCGGCAGCGAGGTAGCTGTTCCAGGCGTTGGAGATACCCTCCACCACCGTACGGCGCACCGAGAGCACCTGCAGGCGCGACTCGTCTGCCGCTGCGACCGCCTGACGGACACGCGAGGCATTCAGGCCACCGGTGAAGATCGGCATGGAGACGCGCGCGCCGACCGTTACCGAACCGCGTCCACGGCCGGCAAAATCGGATTCGCGCGATTCAGACGCCGACGCCGTCAGGGCCACATCAGGGCGCAGCGCAGACCGCGCAAGGTCGATACCCGCCTGGGAAGCCTGCTCGTTGAACTGGGCCGACAGGAGGAGCGGATTGTTGGCCAGCGCCGCATCGGCGGCAATCGCCAGCGTTTCGGGAACTTCCGGGCGGGTTTCAGGCTGCTGGACGTCCATCGGCGTGATGCCGGTCACGCGCTCATAGGCCGCACGCGAAGCAGCGAGGAAGGCCTGCGCAGCTGACAGCTGCGCCTGCGCGCCGGACACGCGGGCCTCGGCCTGCGCAACGTCGGTGCGGGTGATCTCACCCACTTCAAACCGGTCACGCGCCGCACGCAGCTGCTCTGAAAGCACCTGCACATTGTTCTGGCGGATGCCGACAATGGCGGTATCGCGCACCACGTCGAGATGGGCGGAGATGGCGGCGAGGAGAATGTCCTGCTCGGTGCCGACAAGACCCCAGCGGCTAGCCTCGATACGGGCGAGCGCCTGATTGACCGAGGCATCAATACCGCCACCGGCATAAAGGCTCTGGCTGGCGCTGAGCGAGTAGTTCACGTCGCCCGTGCCACCGCCGCCACCGGCAAAGGCTCCCCCTGCGCCCCAGGTCTCGCTTTCCGAGACACCGGCGCTCGCCGACAGGGTGGGCAGGCGCGCGGCACGCGCCTGAACCACACCTTCGCGGGCCTGGCGCAGACGGGCGCGCTCGGCGGCCAGCACAGGATTGCTGCGATAGGCGGCCTCAAGGGTTTCCGAAAGCGTCTGGGCGCTGGCCCCGGCTGTCAGGCCCGCAATCGCGGCACTGGCAGCCAACATCAAGGCGATAGGAAGTTTCATGCGTCCCTCATTCGGTTCGTGACCACCCCGGCCTCGTCAAAATGGGCGTTTGCCCCGGAAAATCCATCCCCGCCGGACGCTAGACCAAGAAAAAAGTGAACGCTGTTCACTTTTTTGCTACAGTGAAAACGCCTGCTCGCGTTCAAACCCCGGCAGAAGCGACGTCATCGAGTCAAATACCGTCCGGCTGCCCGTCACCTTGCCCTGGCGGGTGAAAATCTTTGCCCGGCCAACGCCCTGCTCGCGCACGATCACGGCCAGACGGCCGCCTTCCGCAAGCTGGTCAAGCCAGGCATCGGGCACGATTTCCACGGCACCATTGACCAGTATAACGTCAAACTGGCCCTGATCCGGCGCACCTTTGCGGATATCACCGGTCACAATCACGGCATTGTCCGCACCGACATCGCTGAGCGCGCCTTCCGCCTTGGAGGCGAAGGGAGCGTGGCTTTCGATACCGATCACGGTTTCGCACAGGCGCGAGAGAATGGCGGTCGAGTAACCGCGCGCGCAGGCCAGATCGAGCACAAGGTCGCTGGCCTTCACGCCTGCGGCCTGCACCAGCTTGGCAAAGTCGCGCGGACGCATGAAGCGGCGGCCCTCGCCCAGATCGATCTCCATGTCGGCATAGGCCGAACCGGCCATCGAGCGCGGCAGGAAGCGCTCGCGCGGAATGGCCAGCATGGCGTCCTGAAGGCGCCGGTCGGTAACGTCGGCAGGCCGTATCTGGCTGGCAACCATGCGCCGGCGGGCGTCAGCAAGCTCGTTCATCGAAGAAGACCATTCGCTGTGATCGTGTGGTGCGCGCTTATATCGTGCGCCCGCCCCAAAGTGCAACGCGCACGCTGAGTGGCATGTGCGCACGTTCGCGATCTTGCATACAAAGCGCGTTGCAGCGTGGGCTGAGCCTCGCTATAGCTCTCGCTCCACCACAGTGAGGCGCCATGGCGGAGTGGTGACGCAGAGGACTGCAAATCCTTGCACCCCGGTTCGATTCCGGGTGGCGCCTCCAACTCTTTCCCCGACATTGCAGGGACAGCGCCAGAGGCAGCGCCCTCAACCACCTTGTTGCGCGTAAGGGTGTCCGGTCACACCGGCCTCTTCCAGCGCCGCGTCGAGACGCCCAGTCACCCACAGCCAGAACATCCTGTAGTCGCCGATTAGCGACCAGAGCGGATAGGTGAAGGTCGCCGGCTTGTTGCGCTCGATGAAGGCGTGGCTGATCCAGGCGAAGAAATATCCGCTGACCGGCACCAGCAGCAGGCCCCACCAGGTCTGCGTCACCAGCGCCCAGATCAGGACCAGCGGCGCGGCAACCGTGCCGACAAAGTGCCAATAGCGCGTAGCCGGCAAAGCGTGCTCTCGCAGATAGAACGGGAAAAATGCCGAGAAGCTGGTATAGCGGCCATTGACCATACCGGTTTCGTCTTGCGTGGTGCTCATGTCGGGCCTCCGGTGAATGTTCTGCCTTGGGATAAAGTCTAGCGCGCCAACACCCCGGCGATAAGGGGGCTGCGGTTAAGGGTCTGGTCAGAGCGGTGAGTCCTTTCTCTCGCAGACCGGTCCGCGTTAGCGAGATATTAACCATCGAATCGTTAACTTGTACTCGTCTTCTTCATGAAGACACCCCACCATCCACCCATGCCTTTTCGGGAGCCTCGCGGCTCCCGATTTTTTTGTTCGTGAACCGCCCGCGAGGGTGGTGTGGGATTAACGGCAAAAGCGTCTTGCGATACGGTGGGGCTGTTGCTAAAGACCACACCTCGCTTGCGAGAGTGTTCCCCGGTAGCTCAGTTGGTAGAGCAGCGGACTGTTAATCCGCTTGTCGCTGGTTCGAGTCCGGCCCGGGGAGCCATCGCAGCCTTCTCCCTTTTCCGCCCCCATCACGCCGTTCGCGCAATGTCCTGCGGCGAAGCCGTGTCCGGACCGCCAGAGCCGTGCGCGAACAGGCTGGGCGGAATGCGGTAGGCGAGGAAGTAGTCCGCATCACCCGGACGCGGACGCCAGTTCAGAAGCCAGCGATTGCGGGTATGGATGTGACAAGGATCATGTCCATGGGTGCGCCGCAGGTGAAAACCGGCGGTCTTCAGAACGCCGTCAGGCAGATGCGACGGGAAGTGCAGGCGCAAGCGGCCAAGGCCCGCGCGCCGGGCCATCTGCACCAGATGACGCAAAAGCGCGCCTTGCGCGCGTGCGCCGTCAGCGCAGTCACGCCCTTCCAGATCGACGATTTCGCCGTGGCAGGGGCGCGTCTCGGACGGCTTGGTCACTGCCAGCGTGGCAAACGCCATCACCTCGCCATCGCGCTTTGCAGCAACGCTGACCATCCCGCCGGCCCGGTCAGGATCGCCAAGCCTGTGCCGCAGGGTTTGCGGCGTGATTCGCCGGGAAAGCGCGCCTGTGCTTTCCAGCCCGTCGAGTTCACTCTGGCTGGGAGTGTCACAAGGCAAGAAGTCGAAGGCGTCGCCGCGGCCTTGCGCTTCCAGCCGGAGCCTGGCGCCTGCATCGAAACGCTCATCCTCGCCGCGTGCAGGCACGAGTGCGCGCAGGACACTGACGGGATCAAGTATCCATTCAGCCCATTCGCGCCCCGCCTCGCCCAGCCAGGCGACGGCCCCGACCCGTTTGAGCAACGGCGCAGAGAGCGCATTATTGTTCAGGGTCACAAACGCATCGACGCCCGGCTGGCTGATGCCGTGGCGGATGAGTTTCAGTCCCGCCAGCGACCGCGCAAGCGCGGGATCGGTCACGACCGTATGCCCGGTCGCGATCACGACATCACTGCCCGCAAACCGGTAGCGATTGACGAAATTGCCGAGAAAACCCGCCAGCCTGCCATCAAGCTCGCAGACCCAGCCTGCGGGGAAATCCCCTTGCGCCGGATTGTCGAACAGCGCCCAGTGCCAGCCCGCCGCCGAACGATCCGGGAAACCGCACACCCCCACCAGCCGGACAATGCCGGGCAGGTCAGCCGGAGTAACCGGGCGAATCACGGTTGAAGACATGGGACTCTTTCGCGGTGGTCAGACACCACTACTACCAAGCGTTGAAGTAGAAATGGTTTACACAGGAGGCCGGGGAACCGGCTTTCACGAAGAGGCGTTAACCGCTCGCATGACCGACATTTCCACTGCCAGACCCGAAACCGCCGGAGGCCACGCCATCACGCGCGTCAGCGTGGTGCTGAACCCGAATGGCGGCAGCGTACCGGCAGAGGGGCGTGAAATCCTGCAGGCATTACTGGACGATATGGGTGTCGAGGCGCGCTTCGAGATCATCGACCATGACTGTGAGGACGCGTGCAAGCGGGCGCGCGATCACGGCTCGCAGGCCATTATCGTCTGGGGCGGGGATGGCACGGCGGCTTGCGCGATGAATACGCTTGGCCCGGATGATCCGCCTGTCCTGCCTCTGCCGGGCGGCACGATGAACATGCTGCACAAGTTTGTGCATGGCAGCGATATCGACCCTGGCACCTGTCTCGAGGCGGTCCTGAAAAACCCGGTCGAGATGACGATCCCGGCTGGCGAGGTGGAGGGCCACCGCTTCTATGTCGGCGCGCTTCTGGGCGGGCTCACACGCCTTGCCGCGCCGCGCGAAGCCTTGCGCAAATCCGAGCTGCTGCAAGCCGTGACCGAGTTTGGCGAGGCCAACGCGTTCGGTCTCGACACGCCCATGCGCTGCCTCTCCGATACCGGCAAAACCCATGAAGCCCAGGCAATCGGCATCTTCCTGTCGGAAGACCCGCAAAAGCCCGGCTTCGACATATTGACCACCGCGCCGGAAGGCCTGCTTGACCTTGCCTATACCGGATTGACCGTGCTTCTGGCCGATTGGCGCAACGCGTGGGGGGTGGAGCGCGACTTTGCCCGCCGCGTCGACGTTGAAGCCCTTGAATCAACGGGCATAGAGGCTACGCTGGACGGAGAACCGGTAACTCTGGCGCGCAGCGCGCGTTTCGCCCTTATCCCCAAGGCTGCACGGGTGCTGACGGCCCGCAAGGAATGATACGGATAATCCAGCTTGCCGATCTGCATTTCGGCACCGAAGACCCCCGCGCCATGGACGCGGCCGCCGGGCTGATCGCATCGCTCGGCCCTGACGCGCTGGCGATTTGCGGTGATCTGACCCAGCGCGGCAAGCGGCGCGAGTTTGAGGCTGCGCGCGACTGGCTGGACCAGTTCGAGACGCCCCAGCTCGTCGTTCCCGGCAATCACGATACCCCGCTGCTGAACGCGGTGTCGCGCGTCGCCCGGCCCTTCTCGCGCTTTGAACGCCATTTTGCCGATCGCTCCAGCCCTGTATCGGTCGGGCGCTGGCGGGCAGCTGGCCTGAATTCGGCGCGCGGCTGGCAGGCCCGCTCCAACTGGGCAGAAGGCTCGATCAGCCCGACCCAGCTTCGAATCGCGCTGGACGAGATTGGCGACAATCCGGGCATTCTGGTCTGCCACCACCCGTTCAAGCCGCCCGCCAACGCGCCTCTGCGCACCCGCACCGCGCGCGGGATCAAGGCCAGCGCCATGGTCGCGCCAAGCCCTGTGCGGCTGGTGCTGTCGGGCCATGTCCACGGCGCCTCCGCAGACCTGCACACCTATTCGGAAGGGTCGTATCTGGGACTGACGGCCGGAACGCTGTCGACGCGTCTGCGCGAAGGCCAGGCCTCGTTCAATGCGATCACGCTGGACGGAGATGGCGTTTCCGTCATCGCCTTCCGCCATGACGGTAACCGGTTCAACCCGCACACGCTGGGCGAATGGGAAATCGGTCCCGGCGGGACGATTGAAGCCGTCTAGGCCTTGCCGCCGGCGATCAGGCGTTTCAGCCCGGCCAGCCATCCCTTTTCGCCATCACCTTCAGCGCCGGAGGCCGTGTCGTGGCGATTGGCGATGAGAAAGGCGTCGGCCTCTTCCACCGTCTCGAACAGCCCCACCGTGCGTCCGGCGCGCTCCAGCTCTGCGGTGAACACTTCGATGAAGCGGGCATCATTGCCGTGGCGCGGACGCACCATGGCGATGAGCAGGCTCGCTGGTGTCTCGCGCGCAAACATGCGGGCCAGCTCAGGCGCCTCGGAATGGGAAATCTGGATTTCCGCCCCGCTCATGTCCATCAGGACCTCGCGCGCGCCCTCATCCTCGACAAGCGCGGCATAGAGGGCAAAGGACTCCATCGCATCCTGCCAGTCGACACTGCCGACCCGCTCTGACGTGATCCGGCGATTTCGGGTCTTTACCGAACGGCCCATGGGCAGGGGGTCTCTCTTTGCAGCGAATGGCAGGAGAGAATAGGGCCGTCACATTGACAGGGTATGAACCGTCTGCGCCGGCCAGCGGTCACGGGTCAGTTGATTACAGCTCGCGCTCGCGCGCCGCGGTCGCCGCCTTCACCTTGCGCGCTGCATCGACCGCCTTGACCTGGCGGTCCCACATGGTGGCGTACTTGCCGCCCAGCGCCGTCAGCTCGTCATGCGTGCCCTGCTCGGCGATCGAGCCTTCGTGCAGCACATAGATCTTGTCCGCACGTGCAATCGTCGACAGCCGGTGGGCGACGGAGATGACGGTGCGCCCTTTCATCACCTCGTTGAGCGCTTCCTGCACATCGCTTTCGGTCTCGGAATCGAGCGCGGAGGTCGCTTCATCGAGGATCAGGATGGGCGGGTCCTTCAGGATGGCGCGAGCAACACCGACGCGCTGCTTCTCGCCGCCGGAAAGTTTGAGGCCCCGTTCGCCGACGCGCGTCTCCAGACCTTCTTCAAGGTCCTCGACAAACTGACGCAGGCGCGCCCGGTCGATCGCGTTCCACAAATCCTCTTCCGAGGCATCGGGGCGGCCATAGAGCAGGTTCTGACGAAGCGTGTCGTTGAACAGCACCACGTCCTGAGGCACGAGACCCATCGCACTGCGCAGGCTTTCCTGCGTGACATGGGCAATGTCCTGCCCGTCGATCAGCACCCGGCCCTTGTCCGGATCAAAGAAGCGCAGGAGGAGGCGCAGCGTCGTTGACTTGCCCGAGCCCGACGGCCCGGCAATGCCGACAAACGTGCCACCTTTCACCTCGAAGCTGAGATTTTCCACCGAGCGCGAGCGGCCTTCATGGGCGAAGGACACGTTCTCGAACGCCATGCCGCCTTCGGTTA
>NZ_JBQLZR010000306.1:0-8244 GCF_052168375.1 Glycocaulis sp. | reverse complement strand
CCGTCATGGCTCAGCTCCTGCCGGATCGGCTTAGCCGGCGCTGGCAACAGAGGCGTTGCCGGCGTCGTCGGTGGAGGGGGTGGCGTCGGCTTCAGACGGCGCCGCTACGGGTTCCCCATCGGGAAAGAGCGGCTCGCCATCGCTGTCGAGAGCCCGGATACGCATGCCATCGGCCGCGCCGCGCAGAGGCGAGGTGACGACATATTCGCCCGGCTCGACGCCGCCAGCGATGACCAGACGTTCCGGCGTGCTGTCAATGACCTCAACCGTGCGCACCGACAGCGTACCGTCGGGACGCGCGACCAGAACCTGGTCGGCACCGCGCAAGGTGCTGCGGGGCAGGGTGATGGCGCTGGACAGATCTCGGCCCGGCACACGCGCCTCGACAAAGAGGCCCATGGCCAGCGGGGCGCCTGCGGCCTCAGCGGCTTCACCGTAAGGGTCTTCGACCTCGGCAATGGCGTAGAGGGTGCGGGTCTGCGGGTCGATGGCGCTGTCGGTGCGGACGATACGGCCCTGCCATTCGCGCCAGGCACCGCCCAGATTGGCACCGAGCGTTATCACCGGGGCAGACTCGTAGTCTGCGGCGCTGAAGGCGACCGGAATGCCTGCCCGGCCCAGATCGGCGTCGGTAAAGGGCAGGCGCACCTGCGCGGTGTCTGTCGAGAAAATCTCGCCGATACGCGCACCGGGGGTCACATACTGGCCCAGATCGGCCAGCTTTTCGCGGACGCGGCCATTGAAGGGCGCCGTGATGCGGGTACGCGACAGGGAAAGGCGCGCTTCGCGCAAGGAGGCTTCCGCGCCGGCAAGCTGCGCGCGGGCATCGGCCAGTTGCGGCTCGCGCAAGGTGAGGGCAGAGGCATCGCCGTCACCGATCGCACGCCATTCCTCGGCCGCGAGCGCCGCTTCGGCTTCTTCGCGGATCAGGGCCTGACGGCGCTGGGTCACGAGGGCCTCGGCACGGATCACGGCGAGCCGGTAATCCTCGTCCTCGACCTGCACCAACACGTCTCCCTGCTCAAAGAAACCGCCTTGCGTGAAATTCGGGTTCACATAGGTGATGCGTCCGGCAACCTGCGAGGTCAGGCCGATTTCGGTGACCGGCGAGACTTCGCCTTGTGTGGCAACCGTCAGCTGAACCGGGTTCTGAACCGCCTCTGCGACGAACACGGCAGCGGGCCGGGGTACCGGGATCTCCCGCTGCGGCCGGGGCTGGGTAGCGCCCAGAATGATGAACAGGACGATGAACCCGCCGATGATGAGCAGGGGCAAGCCGATGAGCAGCAAGCGTCCGGTAATTTTTGACATGACCAACCTCTGAAGATGTTCTTTTTGATTATTCTTGTGACGGGGAAGCCGCTGCCGATGACCCGAACGGGCCGGCAATGGCAAGATGAAGGGCAATGCGGTTGTCGATCCGCTCGCGGCGGGCCGAGATCAGCTGGCTCTCCGCCTGGGTCAGGCGGGTCTGCGCGTCGATCAGCTCGAAAATCGTGCCGACACCGCTGGCATACTGGCGCTCGACCAGTTCCAGGGCGGCTTCCGCCTCGGCGCGCGCCGTTTCCAGTGCAGCCACGCGGGCTTCGAGCAGGCTGTCGGCAGTCAGCGCGTTTTCAACCTCGCGCAACGCCGTCAGGCTCGTATTGACGTAATTGCTGGCCTGCGCCCGTGCGACCGCCGCCGTCCGGTCACGCTCGGCGCGCAGGGCACCTGCCCGGAAGATCGGCGCAGCGATGGAAGCGGTGAGGCTCTCCACCAGCGTTGAGGGCGAGAACAGGTCAGACAGGTCTCCCGTCTGCCCGCCATAGGAGCCGGACAGGGAGAGCGACGGATAAAGCGCCTTGCGGGCGGCCGAGGCCGAGAAACCGGCAGCGGCCAGGCGGAATTCTGCGGCCAGAACGTCCGGGCGGCGATTGATCAGCATTTCCGGCGTGCCAGGTGAAGGCAGCGCATTGAGCGAAGGCAGGACGTCAGCGCCTGCCACTGCGCCGTCGGGATACCCGCCCAGCAGGGTCTGAAGGGCGCGCGCGGTCTGGCGCTCGGTACGTTCGCGAATGGCAAGCGTTGCTTGCGAACTCGCCAGCGCCGAGCGGGCAGTCCGCACGTCGGAGGAACGCACCACACCACGCACGAAGCGCCGGTCCACGATCTCCAGCTGACGCTGGCGGGTGGCGACATCGCGCTCGGCAAGCTCGCGTTGCAGGCGGGCTTCTGTGAGCAGGAACCAGGTGCTGGCAACGCTTGCGGCAATCGACAGCTCGGCGCCGGCATAGTCGGCTTCTGCTGCTTCGGCGCTGAGCGCGCTCGCGCGGGCAAGGCTGCTGATGCGGCCCCAGACATCGGCCTGCCAGCTGACCTCAAGACCAGCCGTGTAGACTTCACCGGCAGGGCGGGTGGTGGCCGTGGTGCCGAAATCGAGCGACGGGAAGCGGGCGGCCTGACCGGCGCGGGCTGAGGCCCGGGCTGCGTCCGCATTGGCACGCGCGGCAGCCAGGTTGGGATTGCTTTCCATCGCCGTGGCGATCAGCCCGGGCAGGGCAGCATCACCCAGCGCGGAAACCCAGTCGGGCTCCTGCGGGCCTGCCGTCTCCGGCGCGCTGACATAGGTGTCAGGCAGGGCCAGATCCGGCGCAACGGACAATTGCGGCGTGCCAGCGCACGCCACGACGAAAAGGGAGGAGGAGAGTATGAGGCTATACCGGAGCACCCGGGATTCCTTCTTTTGATAAGGGTTCAAGTTTCGCGCACCCTAGCCGCGACTATGCGAATGTCAACAAAAGTTTATCGAAAAACGCTAAAAATATCTCGAATTACAGAAAATTCATATTGCTGCGACGCGTGCTCATGGCGCGACGCAGGCACATTGAGCCGTCAAAAACCCGTGCTAAGACCGCAAGATGGCAAACGAGAGACAATCCGCCTGGACCCAACGCATGCCGGACCGTCCGAGGCGCCGGGACATCGTCATTACAGCAGTGCTGGGCCTGCTCGTCCTGTTCGTGCTGATGGCGGGCGGTGTGCTGGAGCCAGCTGCGTGGCTTGCAGCCTCGTCGGCCTTTGCCGCTCTCGCTTTCATCTATTTTCTGACGGCGGTGACGCGCACCAGTCCGCGCCCGGCCGCCCAGATTGCCCGGCCTGCTCGTCCGTCTGACGCTGAATCCGCTGAGGCGATTCTTGAAAAGATTGCTGTTCCTGTCCTCCTGATCGGACCGGGCGGGCGTATCGAACGAGCCAATCCGGCAGCTCGCGCCTTTCTGGCGCTGGGCGCGGAAGGCGGCCTGCTTTCCACCTCACTGCGCCAACCGCGCGTGCTGGAAGCGGTCAGTGCGGCCCTTCGCGGCGAGCGCGGCGCTGTCGTGGAATACGCCAGCCTTGCGCCCATCGAAAGCCATGTGCGGGCCTTTGTGGAGCCGATCCGCATGCCGGTCGCCGGTCCGATGCCCTGGCGGGCCATGCTGGTACTCGCCGATGAGACCTCCTCGAAACGGGCCGAACGCATGCGAGCCGATTTTCTGGCCAATGCCAGCCATGAGCTGCGCACACCGCTCGCCTCGCTGTCGGGCTTCATCGACACGCTGCGCGGCCCGGCGCGCGATGACGAGGAGGCGCGTGATCGTTTCCTTTTCATCATGCGAGAACAGACGGACCGGATGCGCCGCCTGATCGACGATCTTCTCTCGCTCAGCCGGGTAGAAATGAACGAGCACGTCCTGCCTTCGGGCACGGCGGACATGCGCACGATCCTGTTTGACGTCGCCGACAGCCTGCGCCCCATGGCGGAAGCGCGCTCCATAACGCTGGACGTTCCCGATGATCTGCCTCCGGTGGAGGTCACAGGTGATCGCGACCAGGTCTATGAGGTGATCGAAAACCTGGTCGAGAACGCCATCAAATACTCGCCCGAAGGCGCGGTGGTGCGCGTGACGGCTGAGGATGATTGCGGGCGCGACCGGGCCGAGCATGCGCCTGACCGCATCGCTGCGGACAGTGCGCGCCTGCTTCTGGCTGGCCCGCCCTTCGATGCCCGCCAGCGTTATGGTGTCGTGCGGGTGCGCGATTGCGGTGCCGGCATCGACCGGCGGTATCTGCCGCGTCTTGCCGAGCGCTTCTTCCGTGTCGACGGCCAGAAGAGCGGTCCGGCATCGGGCACCGGGCTGGGCCTGGCCATCGTGAAGCATATCGTCACGCGCCATCGCGGCGGTTTCGCCGTGGAAAGCGCGCCGGGCGCAGGTTCAGCCTTTTCTGTCTTCCTGCCAAAGCCGGCGGTCAGTCAGACGGTAAAGCCTGCATCGGGCAGTGTCGCATCGGACACGGAGGTCCTGGCCGGACAGGAGTAATCCCCTGACCGGCCCGGCCATCGTCGCAAAACTGTAACATCACAGTCATATTTGGGTGATCGATCCGGGACAGTTTGCGCCGCTAACCGGCAGGGCGGGAAAGCAGGTCGTCTCTCCGGGCGAGGTCACAGATGCAATTGTCCCTTTTCACGGCACTGGCGCTGCTTGTGCTCACGGCTATCGGCTTTCTGGCCGGGCGCAGCCGTGCGCTTGCGCTGGCCGCCAGGGATGGATCGCGCACCCACTCTCTGCCCAACTATCATGGCTATTATGTAGCGCTCTGGGCTGCCATTCCGGGTTTTGGCCTGCTCGCGGCCTATGCGGTCGCCGGCACCATGCTGGCCAATTCTTTGGCGCTGGGTGAGATGGAACGAGCCGCCGAGCCCCTGCAAGCCCGGTTCGAGGCTGTGCTTGCGGGTGATGAGGAATACACGCAAGCGCAAACCCGCTTTGAGGCGCTTGCCAACGAGCTGGACGCGCTGCGCGCCGAGGCTGAGGGCGTCATCGAGGCTGAAGGCCTGCAATCGGAACGCATTGCGGCCCTGCGCGAGCAGCAGGACGCGCTTCAGTTCGATCAGGACGATGCCCGCTTTGCCCGCGATACCCGCGCTGATACCTTGCTCGCGCAGATGCTCGAAACAGTGCCGGAGACGGGCGAGCAGGCGCTTGCCCGGGCAGGCATGGAATATGCGCGCCTTCCGGTAGAGCAGCGTGAAGTGTTTCTGGCCGATGCCCGCGCGCTGGCGTCTGGCGATGGCCTCGCCAGCCGCGATACAGCTTCCTTGCGCGCACTCGCCGATACGCTGGCGCCTATCCAGACGGCGATTTCCTGGGGGGCAGGACTGGGTGCCCTGGCGCTGGCGCTCGGCGGACTTCTTGTGGCGCGCACCCATGTCTCGGCCCGCTTCCGTGCCCGCAACCGGGTGGAGTGGGTGATCTCTGCCGCGTTGGCGCTGGCGTCGCTGATCGCCATCTTGACGACGCTCGGCATCGTCTTTTCGCTGCTCTTTGAATCGCTGCGCTTCTTCGCCTCTATCGACTGGCGGGTGGCCGACTTCCTGTTCGGGACCCAGTGGAGCCCCCAGACCGCCATTCGTGCTGGCCAGATTGGTCAGTCCGGCTCCTTCGGCGCGGTTCCGCTGTTTGCCGGCACGGCGCTTATCACCCTGATTGCGATGCTGGTCGCGGCTCCCGTTGGTCTCTTTGCGGCCGTCTATCTCTCCGAATATGCCGATAGTGGCACGCGGGCCTGGGCCAAGCCATTGCTGGAAATCCTCGCTGGCGTGCCGACCGTGGTCTATGGCTTCTTCGCCCTTCTGACGGTCGGGCCGCTCCTGCGCGATTTTGCGCTTTTCCTCGGCTATGAGGATGCCGTCACCCAGAGCGCCCTGTCTGCGGGTCTCGTCATGGGCGTGATGATCATCCCCTTCGTGTCCTCGCTCTCTGACGACGTGATCAACGCCGTTCCCCAATCCCTGCGCGATGGCGCCTATGCGATGGGCGCGACGAAGTCGGAGACGATCCGCCATGTGGTCTTCCCGGCGGCCCTTCCCGGTATTGTCGGCGCGCTCCTGCTCGCCGTATCGCGCGCAGTGGGCGAGACCATGATCGTCGTTATGGCGGCCGGACAGGCCGCAAACCTCACCGCCAACCCGCTGGAATCGGTCACGACCATCACCGTCCAGATCGTGACGCTGCTGACCGGTGACCAGGAGTTCAACAGCCCCAAAACCCTTTCCGCCTTTGCGCTGGGTCTCGTCCTGTTCGTGCTCACCTTGATCCTGAACGTCATCGCCCTGCGCGTGGTCCAGAGCTATCGGGAAAAATATGACTGACGCCGCCCCGCCCTCCATTGCGGATGCCGTCCGCCAGCGCCTTGCGCGCCGCCATCGTGCCGAGGGCCGCTTCCAGGCGTTCGGCATTGGTGCGATCGTGCTCGCGATCGCGTTCCTGGCCGTGCTGCTGGGCTCCATCGGCATTCAGGCGGTTGGCGCCTTTACACAGTACACGCTCACCCTGCCGGTCACGCTGGAGCGGGAA
Organism: Glycocaulis sp.; assembly: GCF_052168375.1. NCBI lineage: Bacteria > Pseudomonadati > Pseudomonadota > Alphaproteobacteria > Maricaulales > Maricaulaceae > Glycocaulis > Glycocaulis sp. The sequence goes on along the minus strand of NZ_JBQLZR010000306.1, from coordinate 1,864 downwards.
ACGGCCGACCCGCGCGGCGACATGACCGAAGCCTCCTTGCGGCGCGGCAGCTACAACACGCTGATCCAGCGCAGCCTGCAGGAAGAGTTTCCTGCGGCCGCCTCGCGCGCCGAACTGCGCGAACTCTTCGGGCTCTATAGCGGGCTCAATGCGGCTTCGATCATGAACCGCGTGGTGGAGAACCCGTCTCTGGTTGACACGACCATCGACGTCACCATGCCGGTCAATCACGAGATTGATCTCTATTTGAAGGGCGTGACGGTCGAGGAAAGCATGGCGCCCGGCTCCGGCACTGTGCAGGCCGATGGCGTTGAGGGCGCGATCCTCCTGACCTCCGATACGCCTGCCTTTGCCTCGGCAATTGACCGTATCCGCCAGCAGGCCAGCGAAGCCCGCGCGGACATTCTGGAAAGTGCTGCGCGCCTCGAAGCCCGCGCTGAAGGCGGCGAAACCCGTGATGCGCGCGAAGCGGCGCTGGCCGCTGCCGCCCGTGCTCGCGAGGATGCCGCGCGTTTTGACGATGTGATCGATCCGGAAACCATCATCACGCTGGGTCCGCGCACCGCGAGCCTTCTCATCCGCATCAATGGCGGTGTGGTGGCCGTAGAGACGCTGGCACCGGACGGCCGCAGCGCGCAGGGCCGCGCCCTTCTGCCGCTGGAGAGCGCAGAGCCGTCGCCGGTCTGGAGCGAATGGGTCATCGAGACGCCGGCCTCCGGGCGGCGCATAACCGACCAGCAGGCCGTCTATGCGCGGGCGCTGGAAGAGCGCGGCATGGTCTCCAGCCGCTTCAACACCCTGCTCTTCCTCAATGCCGACAGCCGCGAGCCGGAGCTTGCCGGCGTCATGGGCGCTTTCATCGGATCGGTCCTCACCATGCTGGTGACAATGCTTCTGGCCGTTCCGATCGGGGTTGGCACTGCGATCTATCTGGAAGAATTCGCGCCCAAGAACCGCCTGACCGGCTTCATCGAGGTCAATATCAACAATCTGGCCGCCGTCCCGTCCATCGTGTTCGGTCTTCTGGGCCTTGCCGTCTTCATCAACACGTTCGGCATGCCGCGCTCTGCCCCGCTTGTTGGCGGTTTCGTGCTGGCGCTGATGACCTTGCCGACCGTCATCATTTCCTCGCGTGCCGCGCTGCGTGCCGTGCCGCCCTCCATCCGCGAAGCGGCGCTGGGCGTGGGCGCATCGCGCACCCAGGCGGTCTTCCAGCACGTGCTGCCGCTCGCCATGCCGGGCGTCCTGACGGGTTCGATCATCGGTCTGGCCCAGGCGCTGGGGGAAACCGCGCCGCTTCTGATGATCGGCATGGTTGCGTTTGTGGCCGATGCGCCGTCACTGGGGCTTTCCGGTCTGACACAGCCCTCGACCGTCATGCCGGTTCAGGTCTTCCTGTGGTCTGGCGCGTCCGAACGCGCCTTCGAGATGCGCACAGCCGCCGCCATTCTGGTGCTGCTGACGCTGATGATCCTTTTCAATGCGGCCGCCATCGTGCTGCGCCGCCGTTTCGAACGGAGATGGTGATATGGCAGACGCTGCTGCGCCCGCACCCGGCAACTCCACGGTCTATCACCCCGTGAACACTGACAAGCCCGTCAAGGTCGCCACCAATGGCGTCGACGTCTTCTATAGCGAAAAGCAGGCCCTTCACGGCATATCTGTAAATATCCACGACCGTTCGGTGACGGCCTTCATCGGCCCGTCGGGCTGTGGCAAGTCGACCTTCCTGCGGTGTATCAACCGCATGAACGACACGATCGATACCGCGCGTGTCTCCGGCTCGATCCGGATCGACGACGAGGAGATCAATGATCGCGGCGTCGATCCTGTTCTGTTGCGCGCCCGCGTCGGCATGGTCTTC
>NZ_JBQLZR010000305.1:0-3708 GCF_052168375.1 Glycocaulis sp. | reverse complement strand
ATGGCCCGCGCCGCGCGCAAGGCATCGCTGGCCGAGCGCGAGAGGTTTGCCGCCACGCTCCAGGCCCAGCGGGCGCGATTGAAATCGCCTGCGGCTTCTGCCTGATAGCCCATGGATTGCAGCACGTAGAGGCGCTCTGGCGCATCCAGACCGCCAATGGATTCCGCATAGGCAAAGGCTTCTGTAGCGGTCGCAGGGTCGCCCAGCGCAATTGCGCACTCCCCTGCCCGTATCCAGCCTTGCGCCGTGCCTTCATTGATCGCGGCGACGCGCACGGCCTCGTAGTCGCAGGGCGCGTCCTGTCCATCGCTGGCAAAGGCGGCAACGGCCCTGTCGAGATCGGGTCCGGATTCAAACATCAGGCCTGCGCTCAGCAGCGCGAGGGCGGAATTGATCCGCCAGCGATTGAGGCGGGTGCGCATCGTGGTCATGGCGTCGTCTCCCGGATTCGGGGCAAGGGTGCGGCGTCGGGCTTTCGCGCCTCCAGTGCCGTGATCGCGGCATTGAGGCTGAAGGTGTGGGTAAGGGCGGGCGCCGGCGGGGCGGGCACAATGTCCGGCACCCGGTCTGGCGTTGCGGCCATTTGCGCCGGGGAATGGTTTACCGCAGCGGTGAGGCTTTCGGGCAAGGTGCGCCCCTTTTCGGGCTGTTCATGCCAGGCAAAGCTCGCCTGCGCCCGGCGGATTTCCTCCAGCGAGGGGTAGGCGTGCATGGTCTTGTCCCAGGTGATGGCCTGACCGGTCACCAGATGGACGATCCAGCGGCGCGAGGCCCGGGCCGCCGCGAGGAAGCCGATATAATTGCCGACCACCATGCGCACCGGAGCCAGCACCGTGTATTTCAGCCCGTGCGTGGTACCGGTGAAGATCAGGCGGTGGGCCACACGGTTCACCAGGAACCAGAAATTGATCAGCACGATGGCCCAGACCCAGCTTTGCGGGTCTATCAGGGGCGGCAGGCCGCCCGCTTCCGGCACGGTTGCGGAGATGAACCAGTAGAGCGCCCACTGGATGACGATGAAATAGGCCAGCATGCCCGTCGGCGCGGTCCAGATGGCCTTGCGGTCGCGGTAGAGGAAATAGCGGTGGACCAGCGGGCCGGTCCAGCCGAGCTGGCGCCAGCCCATGAAGGAAATACCCAGCATCCAGCGCGATTTCTGCTTTACCGAGACACTCATCTTGTCAGGGAAGAATTCGCGCGTGCAGACCAGCTCGCGGCGTACCCGGCGCTTGCCCTCAGGGGTCGTCACGCGAACGCGGGCGAAATAGCGCACAAAGCTGGACTTGAAGCCCGCCTCATAGAGCCGGTGCCCGATATCATAGTCCTCGGTCAGGCTGTCCGTGTTGAAGGGCAGGTTGTCGCGCTCGGCATTGAGCAGGTCCAGCACACGGCGCGAGAGCGCCGTTGCGACGCCGGCTGACGGCACCTGACGGGTCATGTGGGCGCGCGCGACAAGGTCCTTGGTATGCCATTCGGCGAATTCGTCCATGTAGTGGCCGGCGACCAGCGCGTTCCAGGGACGCGGCATGGAGAGAACGGGCAGCTGGACCATGTCGGCGCGATCCAGCCAGGCATTCATGACCTTGAAGGACAGCGGATGGATCACATCCTCGCTGTCATGCATGACGAAGGCTTCGTAGCGCTTGCCGGTATCGGCCTCGCGCGCGATGGCGTTCTGGATGATCCAGTTCAGGCAGTCCGCCTTGGAGGTGGGGCCGGGATGACCGACATTGGCGCGGTAGACATTGGCATGGCGCGCTACCAGCGCGTCGGCCTCGCGGATCGTGTCGGCGTCATTGGGATAGACGCCGATATAGATGTCATAGGCCTTGTAATCGAGCTCCTCGATGGTGTGATCGACCATGCGCGCGATCACATCGGCTTCCTGCCAGGCCGGTATCAGGATGGCGAGCCGCTTTTCGGGCAAGGCACGCAGCTTTTCGACGGAAGGGATGCGGCGGAAAGGCCGCAAGATCAGGTTCTGGGCCGTCAGCACCCAGTAATAGAGGTCGAGAAACGTGTCATCGACCGAGGAAACGAAGATGACGAGGGCGGCGTAGACCGTGGCCCAGGACAGCACGGTCCAGTAGATCCGGACCGCCTCACCGAAGCCTTCGCGGGTCGCCGGATCACCAAGCCAGGTTTCAAATCCGCCTGCCAGCCCCCCGGCCGCTGCGATCATTATCGTCAGCCATTCCATCCCTGCACCTTCCCCTCAAGCTGCCGCTTTTGCGATCTTGCGGCAGGTCCCCCTCCAGTGCCCCGCCTCAGGCAGCCTTAACGGACGTTAACACACGGCTCTCCGGTTTGTCCGCAATTGTGCGAGCCACGCGGCGCGCGGCCGGTTTGACCTCGCCTGCGATAAGTTTTGCGATGCGCTGGCCGGCGCGGCCATCGCCGAACGGGTTGCGGGCAATACCCATGCGCGCGCGGATCCGCGGCACCGAGAGGAGGCGCGAGGCTTCGCGCACGATCCGGTCAGTGTTGGAGCCGACGAGCTTGGCGACGCGGGCGCGGACAGCTTCCATGCGCTCGGTCGTGTCTCGCAAGACCAGGACCGGCACGCCGAAGCTGGGAGCCTCCTCCTGGACGCCGCCAGAGTCCGACAGGACCATGTAGGCGCGTTTCAGCACGCCAATGAAATCGGGATAGGCCAGCGGGTCGCTGAGCGTGATGCGCTCCTGCCCTGCCAGGGCTTCGGTCACCGGCCCCAGAACCCGCGGATTGGTGTGGGTTGCCACGATGAAATGGACGTTCTCATAGGCATCGCGCAGGCGCAGAACTGCCTTGCAGATATTCTTCGCGCCTTCGTCCCAGTTCTCCCGGCGGTGAACGGTGACGAGAATGATGCGCGCGCCCGGCGCTGCTTCAGACAGGATTTCGGGCGCTTGGGTCAGCTCGGCAATCTGCGTCACGGCATCGACAACCGTATTGCCGGTGACACGCACCTGACCGGCGTCGAGCCCTTCGCGATAAAGGTTACGTGCAGCGCCGGCGGTCGGGGCAAAGTGGTCCTTTGCAACGCGGGCGATCAGCTGGCGGAAACCTTCTTCAGGAAAGGGCGAGCTGATATCGGCCGAGCGCAGGCCCGCTTCGACATGGCCGACCGGGATGCGCGACAGGAAGGCCGCCTGCGCCGCCGAGAAGGCCGTCGCGGTGTCGCCCTGCACCAGGACATAGTCGGGCGGGCTGGCGGTAAAGTGGACGCCCAGATTTTCCATCAGCCGTGCCGTCAGCGAGGGCAGGGACGAGCGGTCCCAGTCGAGCGCGAGGCGAAGGTCCGGTTCGATACCGAAAACCTCCAGTGCCTGATCGGCCAGAAAACCGTGCTGGCCGGTGGCGATCCAGCGCGGCGTAACCCCCGGCATCTGGCGCAGCGCCGCATAGACCGGCGCCAGCTTGACCACTTCAGGGCGCGTGCCTGCCACAAGGTCGATAATCATCGGAATTCTCCCCGCCCGCTGATTGGGCCGGCGCGTCCCTTGCGCTGGCCATCCGGTCGATCTGACCGGCACGTTCACAGGGATAGAGGCGGAGTTTGCTGAAAATTAATCCTGAATGAGGCGAGAAAAGGCCAACAATTACAGTCAGATCGCGTTCATCCACCGTTCATCTTGCTGCAGATGCGAGCTTAAGTGGTTGAAATTGCGAGGGCAGCAGCAGGCCCGTGCGGACCGGAGGACGCGCGCATCCGCCTTATTGCCGCCC
>NZ_JBQLZR010000304.1:0-7785 GCF_052168375.1 Glycocaulis sp. | reverse complement strand
AAGGCCGCGAGAAGCAGCTGCGCTACGTGATCGCGCGCACGGGCGAAACGATTGCCGAGCTGGAGGAAAAGCGGCGCCAGATCGACGAGACGCTGGAGGAATTGCGCCTGATCCATGAAGGATCAAAGGAACGGCTGAGGAAGCTTAAGGGGTAGGATTTCCAACCCATTTTCTCGTCACCCTCACGCAGGTGGGGGACCAGAGATCGTGAAGCTATGCCGGTGCAAACGGGTCTGGGTTCCCGCCTGCGCGGGAACGACGAAGGAGTAGGCTACTACCCCTCCCGCACTGCCTTGCCGGCCTCGACGGCGACGTGCTGCACGTTTCTTCCGAACGCGGTGAAAAGCCCCTTCTCCACCCCCGTCAGCCAGGCCTGACAGCCAATGGCATGAATCGCGATGGCCAGCCCTTCGCGGCGGTCAGCATCTAGATGCGCGCAGGCCTCATCAAAGATCATCACCGGAGCCGCGCCGCGTTCGCGTGCCAGTGCCGCACCATGGGCAAGCGCCAGACCCAGCAGCAGGGCTTTCTGCTCACCGGTAGAGCAATCGGCAGCCGGCTGGTCCTTCTCGCGGTGACGAGCCTGCAGCTCGGTGCGGTGTGGTCCGGTCAGTGCGCGGCCCGCTGCGCCATCCTTGCGCCGTGCCTCTTTCAGGCGTGCAGAAAACCGGGCTTCCGCCGCACTTTCGTCCTCGATCAGCAGCCCCTCGAGATAGCCGGAAAGGGCAAGATCTGCCTTGGGGAAGGCTGAGGCCGGGCGGTCATCTATCTCACCTTGCAGCGCGGTCAGCGCCGTCAGGCGTGCGCGCGCCATCGACGTTCCAGCCTCGGCAATCTTCGCTTCCAGCGCATCCAGCCAGGAAAGGTCAATGCTCAGCCCTTCATCCATGCGATCTAGCAGGCGCTGGCGCTCGCGCATGGCCTTTTCATAGATATTGGCCTGCGTACCGTGGCCAGGTTCACCGGCGAGCACCAGCCGGTCGAAAAAGCGCAAGCGGTCACTGCGCGGACCCGCCCAGAGCCGGTCCTCGCGCGGGGTCAGCCAGATCATCGGAAAGAGGCGCGCCAGCTGGGTCTGGGTAGTCGCAACCCCTTCAAGGCGCGTCTTGCGCCGTGCCGGATTGTCAGGATCGGCGCCGGTCGCGAGCGTTACCGGCCCGTCGGCGGTCTGCGCTTCGGCGTGTACTGCCCAGACGGGTGCCTCGCCGCCTGAGGAGCGCTGGCGCACAGCATCAGACCCGGCAGCGCGCAGCCCCCGCCCCGGACCGAGAAACGACACCGCTTCGACGAGATTGGTCTTGCCCGCACCGTTGGGACCAAACAGGCAGACCGGGCGCGCATCGAGCGTCAGGTCCAGCCAGGCATAATTGCGAAAACCGGTCAGTTTCAGCCGGGTGACGGCGGATGTTCTGGTCATGGCCTCGACGCCCGGCGATTTGCCGGGGTCCCCGGTCCCGGTGAAAGCCATACCGGCCGAGCAGAAACTGACACGCGCGCAGACATGGCGGTGTGTCCTATGGCGGGCAAACCGGCCAGAACCGGACCTACACGCGCAGCGGCATCAGCACGTATTCGGCGTCCGGGTCACCGGAATCGGTCACGCGCGTGGGCGAACCGGAATCGGCGAACTCGAATACGGCCTCGTCACCGGCAATCTGGGCTGCAACATCAAGCAGGTAGCGCGCGTTAAACCCGATCACGATTTCCGCAGACGAATAATCGGCGTGCAATTCCTCGCTGGCGGTCCCGCTTTCAGGATTGTTGACCGCGAGCACGAGGGTAGAGTCAGCCACGGTCAGCTTGATCGAACGGGACTTCTCCTGGCTGATCGTCGCCACGCGGTCGACGGCCTGCGCAAACGGGGCACGGTCGACCTTCATGATCTTGTCATTGCCGCGCGGGATCACGCGCTCATAGTCCGGGAAGGTGCCATCGATCAGTTTGGAGGTGAGGACGGCCGCGCCCAGCTCGAAGCGGATCTTGCCTTCGGAGACCTGCACGGTGATCTCGTCATCGACATCTTCCAGCAGCCGGCGCAATTCCTGGATGGGTTTGCGCGGCACGATCACCGCCGGCATGCCTTCGGCGCCGGAGGGCAGATCGGTTTCAGCAAGGGCGAGACGGTGTCCGTCGGTTGCAACGGCGCGCAAGGTCTTGCGGCCATCGCGCGCTGCGGCGTGCAGATGGATACCGTTGAGATAGTAGCGCGTCTCTTCGGTCGAGATCGCAAAGCGCGTCTTGTCGATCAGCCGGGCGAACGCGGCGGCCGGCAGCGAGAAGCTGGTGGCAAGGTCCTCGGTCGGCATGACCGGGAAATCGCCTGCCGGCAGAGCAGGAAGATTGAAACGCGAGCGGCCGGCAGACAGTTGCAGGCGCGGATCATCGCCCGCCATCTGCAAGGTCACATCGGCGCCCTCGGGCAGTTTGCGCGCAATCTCGTAAAGCGTATGTGCCGGCGCGGTGACGATACCGGGCCGCTCCACATGGGCAGCCGCCTCCTCGACGATCTCGGTATCGAGATCGGTTGCGGTCAGGCGCATGTGCTGACCATTGGCATTGATCAGCACGTTGGACAGGATCGGGATGGTGTTGCGCCGCTCGACCACCGCCTGGACGTGACCAAGCGCTTTCAGAAGGGCTGCGCGCTCTATCGTGAGCTTCATCTCTATCGCCTTTTGACCGGATGTGGCGGAAAGCCCCTGATGCGCAGCCTCCCGCCAGACAGAATCGCAAACTGTTCGGGTCGTTCACCATAGACCAAAAGAAACGACCGCAAGAAGGGGTCTCTTGCGGTCGCCGGGGGGCAATGGAATCCGTCAGCCGCGCAGGCGGTTGCGGATCGCGTCTATGTCTTCTGCCAGCACCGGATCGGAGCCGAGCTGGGCGGTGATTTTCGATACCGCGTGGATGACGGTCGAGTGGTCGCGCCCGCCAAAGCGCCGCCCGATATCAGGCAGGGAGCGCGTGGTCATCGTCTTGGCGAGATACATCGCAATATGGCGCGGACGAACGACTGACTGGGTGCGCCGCTTGGAGTTGATGTCCGATGCCGAGATGGAGAAATACGCCGCCACGGTCTTCTGGATCTCATCGACGGTGACACGCTTGTCGGACTTCACCGGCAGGTCGCCGAGCACTTCCTCGACAGCTTCCACGGTAACCGGGCGGTCCATGTAGGCGGTGCGCACGATGACATTGTTGAGCACGCCTTCCAGCTCGCGCGCCGAGCTGGTCACGCGGGCGGCCAGGAAGTCGCGCACCTGCTCGGGCACATCCAGTTCCGGGCAGTGCGAGCGGGCCTGCGCCACCTTGCAGTCAACGATCTTGCGGCGCAGGTCGAGATCAGGGCCAAACAGCTCGCAGGCAAAACCACCGCGCAACAGCGAACGCAGGCGCTCGTCGCCAACGCCAAGCTCTGACGGCGCGCAATGCGAGGCCAGCACGACCTGACGGTTTTCCCCGATCAGGGCCGCGATGGTGTGCAGGAACTCATCCTCGGTGCGCGGCTTGCCGGCGATGAAGTGGACATCGTCGATCAGCAGCACATCGCACGCGCGTACCTGGTCCTTGAAGGGCTGGACGTCGCGCGCCCGCAGCGCGGACTGGAAGCCGTTGAGGAATTCCTCAGCCGTCAGGTAGAGCACCTTGCGGCCGGACTCGCCCAGATTCACCGCGTGCGCGATGGCGTTGAGAAGGTGGGTTTTGCCGACCCCGTACCCGCCATGGAAGAAGGCCGGGTTGAAAGGCGGGGTCGAGGCCCCCGAGATGGCCTTGGCCGCGGTGCAGGCCATGGCATTGGCCGAACCGACCATGAAGGTGTTGAAAGTGAAGCGGCCATCGCCGCGTGCCGCACGCTCAGGGCTGCCAAGCACCGCCGGAGAGGCAGAGTTTTCCAGCGCAGCGCGCGGTGCGCGTTCTGCAGCAGAAGCCGGTGCAGTCTCACGAACACTACCGGCCATGACGGTGCGGGCCTCACGCGCAGGCGCGCGGCTGGCGGGCGCGCCCTCGCAGCAGATCACGATATCACGCGGACCGGTGTCAAAGACGGCCCAGAGCGCGCGCAGACGCGCACCGAGATTGTCCTCCACCCAGGCGCGTCCGAAATCGTTCGCGCAAATGATCTGGATGGCGCCACTGGCGTCCTCGGCCACGCGCAGGCGCGCGATCTCGGAGACGTAGATCACATCCCCGTATTCCTGGCGCAGCCGGGCGCGCACGTCCCGCCAAACCTCACTCATGGTCGGCGTTCCCGGCATGGCGTCCTGCTGCTGTGCTCTGGCGTTAGAAACTGAACTGTTCAGCCCCATAAGTCCCCAACCTCAAACCTGTCTGCCGCGGGGTATGCCCCGCAGGTAATGCTTTGAATTCAGACAAGACTTCGTCCCCCGGCGGCAAGCCCACAGCTCGCCTCCGCATCCCGCTCTTGGTCCGTATGGAGATCAGTCGCGTCAGTCCGGACAGGTTAGCCAGAGCGGCACGGGAATCAACATCATTAACCGTAAACGGAGATCGATTCGGCGCTTGACAAGGAGATTTCCCTGACCGCGCCGTGCGTTGCGCAGTGAAAAAAATTTCAGTGAAGGTTTACGTTCCACAAGCGTTCACACCGGGCGCTGTGGACGGGTGTGAAAGGGGGAAGAAAAAGCAGTCGGGAGACCGTTGCGAACGCCTTGCAGGACAGGCGATTTCACTGAATCGACCACAAACAAAAACGTGCCCGCAGGCCACCCCGCAGGCACGCTTCAAACTCGTCCGGTCAAGGACTAGATTTTATCAGGCCGACATCGCCTTCACGCGGGCCGAAAGGCGCGAGACCTTCCGCGAACCGGTGTTCTTGTGGATGACACCCTTGGTAACGGCGCTCATCACTTCGGACTCAGCGGCGCGCAGGGCGTCACGAGCCTCGGTCTGGTTGCCAGCAGCGATAGCCAGCTCGACCTTTTTCACGAAGGTGCGCATGCGCGAGCGGCGGGTTTTGTTGATGGCGGTGCGGCGCGCAATCTTGCGCACCATCTTCTTCGCCGAACTCGTATTCGCCATGGATGCTCCAGGGGCCTAAATCAAACGTTGAACCGTGTTGTGTACATCTTCGCGCCGCGCCGGAAAAAGGCAAGCGTTGTGCGAAGTGAGGCGCGGCGTATACCCGTGCGCACTGCCTTCGTCAACCGCGCAGCGTGCTAAATCAGCGGTGCCGGAAATGGGCGGCGCGCTTGCTAGCAAAGGCGGCCATACCCTCTTTCTGGTCCTCGGTGGCAAACTGGGACTGGAAGACGCGCCGTTCAAAGCGAATACCTTCGGTCAGGCCCATCTCGTAGGCCATGTTGACCGCTTCCTTGGTCATCATCGCGATCGGCAGGGATTTGGCGGCGATCGCCTCGGCTGCCTCAAGCGCTGTGTCCAGAAGATCATCTGCCGGCACGATGCGCGATACCAGGCCCGCGCGCTCGGCTTCCTCGGCATTCATCATGCGGCCGGTCAGGCACATGTCCATGGCCTTGGCCTTGCCGACAGCGCGCGGCAGGCGCTGCGTGCCGCCTGCGCCCGGCATGACGCCCAGATTGATTTCCGGCTGGCCGAACTTGGCCGTATCTGCCGCGATGATGAAGTCGCACATCATGGCGATCTCGCAGCCGCCGCCCAGCGCATAGCCGGCCACCGCCGCAATCACTGGCTTGCGGAAGCGCGCCACCGATTCCCAGCTCTTCGCGAACGGGTCGTGCATGTAGAGGGAGACGAAATCGCGGTCCTGCAATTCCTTGATGTCGGCGCCAGCGGCAAAGGCCTTGGCAGAGCCGGTCAGGACGACGCAGCCAATATCCTCGTCGGCTTCGAAAGCCTCCAGCGCTGCGGCCAGCTCGGAGGTGAGCTCATCACACAGGGCGTTGAGTGCGGAGGGGCGGTCAAAGGTGATGACGCCTACCCGGCCCTCGGTTTTGGTCTGGATCGTCTTGTAGGCCATCTTTGCAAGCCCTCCTTGAGGATGACGCCAGTCTTGCGGCGTCGCGACAGTACGGTGCGGCGGCTTCCATACAGTAAGCCCGCCCCGCGGTCGACACCCCGGGGCGGGCACTGTCAGCTATCGAGGGCCTGAGGGCCTAGCGGCGGGTGACGGTGTAGCCTTCCGCCCGCAGGAGAGCGACGACACCTTCCTCGCCCGGCAGATGGCCGGCGCCGACCGCAACGAAATGGGTGCCGCCCGAAGCGATCATCGCCTCGATCTGGGGAACCCAGTCCCGGTTGCGGTTGACCATCAGCGCGTCATAGAGCTCTGCGCTGGCATCGCGGATGGAGCCGTTCACCATCGTGTCGAGCGTATCCGCATCACCGGTGGCCCAGGCACGCACCATGCGATCCATTTCCGATTCCAGATCGCTCATGTCTTCCAGGCTGACGCGCAGCCATTCGATCTGGGTGTCCATGGAAAGCCCGGAGAGCATGCGCAGCTGGCCTTCAGCGGTCTCGAGATAGTCGATTGCCTTGCCCTCTCCATTGGCGCGCGCCGTCAGGACGGCTTCCACACCGGATGCAGGATTGAAGCCCAGCGATTGCAACTGCAGGGCGCCCAGCGTCACGCCCGCGAGCCAGGGCTGGACCGGCTCGAGATTGCCGGCTGGAATGCCAAGCTCTGCGGTCATCGCCTCGAGAGCGGCATAGGTGTCGGCTCCCAGAAGCGAGGAGAGCGTCACGCCCGGCTGATTGAGGCCAAGCTGGGGAACAAGCGCTTGCATCTGCGCCTGCGCCTCCGGGCTCAACACGTCGGCTTCGAACCAGACCGTCCCGGACTCGGCAAAGGCTGCATCCACCACGTCGGAGCGCCAGTCGAGCGCGTCGGGCAGAAGGTGGAAAGTGCCAAACAGGTGCACCGTCGCGCCATCGGCCTCCACCGTCCAGAGCGCCGGCGAGGCTTCAAGCCCGGCATAGTCCTGCGCATGGGTGCGTTCCAGCGAGGCCAGCCCCACACCCGCGAGGAAGCAGAGCGCGCCAAGGGCGCCTTTCTTCAGAATGTCTTTCAACATGGGTTCTTGAACCTTTCCAGCATCCCATGGCCGCTGCCCATCAGCGACCTTGAAAGAGGCTATATCAATCCAATTGTTGTATGTCTATAACAATTAAAATGACATATTTGTAATTTCATATGCCTTATCGCTGACATTCCGGGCAGAAAAATGTCGACCGGCCAGACTGGACGATACGGCGCACCGGCGTGGCGCACGCACTACCGCTGCGCTCTGCCCGGCAGGGCTCCCCCTCCCGGCCATAGGCGTCAAAGCGGTGCTGGAAATAGCCGAGCGCCCCGTCAACGCCTGCATAATCGCGCAAGGTGGAGCCACCCGCCTTGATGGCCTCGGCGATGACATTGCGCACGGCAACTGCAAGGCGTTCTGCGCGCCCGCCCGTGACGGTGGTGGCCTGGCGCCGCGGGCTGATGCGCGCCCGCCAGAGCGCCTCGCACACATAGATATTACCAAGACCCGCAACGACATTCTGATCAAGAAGCGCGGCCTTTACCGGCGTCCTGCGTCCCCGGAAGGCTTCGGCGAGATAGGGACCGGAAAAGGCGTTGGAGTCCGGTTCGGGGCCAAGCTTTGCCAGATAGGGTTGGCCAGCCTCGGCGGCGCTGTCGAACAGCGTCATGAAGCCGAACCGGCGCGGATCGTTGTAGGTGATCGTAACCCCGCCCTCCATCTCCAGCAGGACATGGTCATGAACGGGGTTGGCCGGCGCGGCATAGACAAAATCTCCCGGCTGGCGGGCCATATCCTGCGCTTCAATGGAAAACCGGCC
>NZ_JBQLZR010000303.1:0-4656 GCF_052168375.1 Glycocaulis sp. | reverse complement strand
CGAAGATTTCCAGCTTCACCGAAAAGGCGAAGCTGTCGGCGGTGATGCTGATGAAATTTGCCAGAGGCGAGTTTGATGCGCGGGAAGCCAGAGCGCTCGCGAGCGCCCTCAAGGGACAGGGATAAGCGGCCATGTTGATGGTGCGTTCAGCGCGCAGCGCCGATCATTCGTCGTTCACGGCGCTCGCCGCTTCTGCCGGTACGGGCTTCACCAGCCTTGCTGTCAGTGCTGATGCGCTGGCCGAAAAGCTCAGCCGGTCCGAACAGGCCTTTGCCGGCCAGATCGATGACCGCTCAGATGCCGCCTACCAGCTCATGCTGGAAGACACAGAGACCGGCAAGGTGCTGGGCACGGCTGCCGTAAAGGCTGCTGTCGGGATCAAGAAGCCGTATTTCGACTTCAAGATCATGACCTTCGCGCAAGCCTCGCGCGAGGCGAACCGCCGCTTCGACATGGAAGCGATGATGCTGGTCAATGATTTTGCCGGCTGCACCGAAGTCGGCTCGCTCTTCGTGTCGGATGCCGCGCGCGGCCGGGGCGCCGGACGGCTGATGGCACAGTCCCGGTATCTGCTGATTGGCGCGGACCGTTCGCGTTTTGGGAGCCGTGTGGTTGCCGAGCTTCGCGGCGTGGTCGACGAGCACGGCGAGTCTGTCTTCTTCAACCATGTGACCCGCCCCTTCTTCCGCATGACGTTTGATGAGGCCGACCGGATGAGCGCCTCGACAGACAACCAGTTCATTCTCGATCTCATGCCGACCCACCCGATCTATGTCGATCATCTGCCACCAGCGGTGCGCGAGGTGATGGGCCGCACGCACGCGCAAGGCGTGAACGCGCGCAAGCTCCTCGAATGGGAAGGGTATGAGTATCATCGCTATGTCGACATCTTCGATGGCGGGCCGCTTATGGACTGCCCGGTGGAGCGTATCCGCACCTTGAGCGAGAGCCGGGTGATGACGGTCGGAACAGGGCAGGGCGAGAGGGTCGAGGCGATGGTTTCCACCGACCGTCTGGAGGATTTCCGCCTCGTGCGCTGCGACGTGGCGCTCGATGGCGAGATCCTGGTGCTGGGCGATGATGCCCGCCGCGCGCTCGGCCTGACCAAGGGTGATGCAGCAAGAGTATGGGTGAATTCATGACCGCGAAGAGCCTCCATATCGCCGGAAACTGGCAGGACGGGCAGGGCAGTGCCTTTGCCTCTGCCAACCCGGCGACAGGCGAAACGGTGTGGAGCGGTTCAAGCGCATCACCACAAGACGTGCGTGCCGCCTTCGCGGCAGCCAGATCGGCTTTTCCGGCCTGGGCGCTGGGCGGTTTTGAAGCCCGCAAGGCGATTGTCGAACGCTTCGGCGCACTGATCACGCAGCGCAAGGACGATTTTGCCACGCTCATCGCGCGTGAAACCGGAAAGCCTCTCTGGGAAGCGCAGGGCGAGGCAGCCGCGATGATCGGCAAGATCGCCATATCGGTGCGCGCCCGCGAGGAACGGGCCGGACGCCGTGTCGAGACGGCTGATTTCGGTGAGGCAGTACTCGACCACAAGCCGGTGGGCGTCCTGTTCGTGCTCGGCCCGTACAATTTCCCCGGCCATCTGCCGAACGGGCATATCGTGCCTGCGCTGCTAGCCGGCAATACGCTGGTCTTCAAGCCGTCAGAACTGACACCTGCTACCGGCGCTCTGATTGTGGAGTGCTGGGCCGAGGCCGGCCTTCCCGCAGGCGTTCTGAACCTCGTACAGGGTGCGCGCGAGACCGGCGCGGCAGCGCTCGATGACCCGGATCTCGACGGCGTGCTCTTTACCGGTTCGTGGGCGACGGGTTCTTTCATTCACAGGAAGTTCGCTGGCCGCACGGGCATCCAGCTCGCACTGGAAATGGGCGGCAATAATCCGCTCGTCGTGTGGGACGCGAAGAATGCTGACGCCGCAGCCCGTATCGCCATTCTTTCCGCCTATATCAGTGCCGGTCAGCGCTGTTCGTGCGCACGCCGCCTCATCGTGCCTGAGGGCCAGGCCGGCGACGCAGTGATCACTGCGATCACGGACATGGCCGCCCGACTGCCGATTGGCGCATGGGATGCCAGCCCGGAACCCTTCATGGGGCCACTGGTCACATCCCATGCCGTAGACGCGGTGCTCAAGGCTCAGGATCATCTGGCCGCTCTTGGCGGCAAGGTGCTGCTGAAGGCGCGCCGGCTCGAACAGGGCCCCGCCTTCGTCAGTCCTGCACTGATCGAGACGACGGGCATCGACACCCCCGACGAAGAGGTGTTCGGACCCCTTTTGCAGGTCCGGCGCGTGGCGGGTTTCGAGGACGCGCTGACCGAGGCAAACAATACAGCCTACGGCCTCGCCGCCGGGCTGGTCAGTGATGACGAGGCATTGTGGAAGCGCTTCTGGGCGGGGTCACGCGCGGGTATCGTCAACTGGAACCGTCCGACCACCGGGGCGGCGTCCTCCATGCCGTTTGGTGGTCCCGGTCAGTCCGGCAATCTGCGCCCCAGCGCCTATTACGCCGCCGACTATTGTGCCTGGCCGGTCGCCACGCAGGCCGCGCCCATCCTTGAATCCCTGCCCGTGAAAGGCCTTTGAGGCCATGAGTGCCATCGAAGCCAATTTCGACGGTCTGGTCGGCCCGACGCATAATTATGCCGGGCTCTCTGAAGGTAATCTCGCGAGCGCGAAAAATGCCGGAAACACGGCTGCGCCGCGCGCCGGGGTCCTGGAAGGTCTCGCCAAGGCCAAGCGCCTTGCCGATGCGGGGCTGGTGCAAGGCTTCCTGCCGCCGCAGGAACGCCCTTTCATTCCCGGCCTGCGGGCGCTGGGCTTTACCGGCTCTGACCGCGAGGTCTGGGAAAACGCTTTTCGCAAGGCGCCGGTTCTGGCGCGCAACATGGCGTCCGCCAGTGCGATGTGGGCGGCCAATGCCGCTACGGTTTCGCCCAGCGCCGACACAGCCGATGGCCGCCTGCACATGAGTGCGGCGAACCTTCTCTCCACGCTGCACCGATCGATAGAGGGCCCGCAGACGGCGCAGGCTCTTCGCGCGATTTTCCCTGGCCCGGACCATTTCGCCATCCACGACCCGCTACCCTTCCAGTCGGCCTATGCCGATGAGGGCGCGGCCAACCATGTACGCTTGTGCGCCGAGCATGGCGCGCCGGGTGTGGAGCTTTTCGTCTACGGGCGCGACGCGTTCGAGACCTGGGATGCACGCTTTCCCGCGCGCCAGACGCGTCAGGCCTGCGAGGCACTTGCCCGCCGGCACGGGCTGGACCCCGACACGGTCGTCATCGCGCGCCAGTCACGCGCGGCTATCGAGGCAGGGGCCTTCCACAATGATGTTGTGTGCGTTGGTAACGGCCCGGTCCTGTTCTTCCACGAGCTCGCTTTCGAGGATACCGAAGGCACGCTCGATGCCATCCGTTCGGCGGCCAAGGGCCTGTTTGACCCGGTGTTTGTCGAGGTGCCGGACGCCGAAGTGCCCATCGGGGATGCCATCTCCAGCTACCTCTTCAATTCCCAGCTCCTGAGCTGGCCGGATGAGGACCGCATGGTCCTGCTGGCCCCCATGGAGACAGCCGAGACTGCGTCCACCAAGGCGTATTGCGAAAAGCTGGTGGCCGGTAACGGGCCGATTGGCCGCGTCGAACATGCCGATGTCCGCCAGTCCATGCGCAACGGGGGAGGGCCTGCCTGCCTGCGGCTGCGCGTGGTGCTGACCGAGGCAGAGCGCGCGGCCGTCAATCCCGGCGTGATTCTTGAT
Source organism: Glycocaulis sp. (assembly GCF_052168375.1). Lineage (NCBI taxonomy): Bacteria > Pseudomonadati > Pseudomonadota > Alphaproteobacteria > Maricaulales > Maricaulaceae > Glycocaulis > Glycocaulis sp. Next base: position 889 of record NZ_JBQLZR010000303.1, on the reverse strand, counting down.
GACCGGCTTTTCGCCGCACTGACGGACTGGGCCAAGACGCACTATCGCGAAAGCCTGAGCCCTGCCGACCTTGCCGATCCCGATCTTGTTGATGAGAGCCGCGTGGCACTGGATGCTCTGACGCGCATCATGGATCTCGGCGGCGACTTCTACGATTTCCAGAGAGGCTGACTGCGCGCCAGCGCTCGCCCGTCAGGTTAAATCTTGGCAAGGATCGAAATCGCCCCTGTTCAGTTCCCATGGCCGGGATAAGCTCTCTGCCATGAAGACGTTAAGCGCCCTGCTGATTTCTGTACCGCTCGTGACCCTCGCTCATGCGGGCACGGCATCGGCGCACGATGACGCCGCGCCTGCCGGCCTCTTCGAGCGCGCGCTTGAGGCCGTGCAGCTCCATGGCGAAGCGGTGAGCGAGGTTTGCGGTTTTGCCTTGCAGCAGGGCGGCGAGGACGGGCGCACCTTGCGCTTCGCCGAAGAGGCAGGCGCGCCGCGCTGGTACGATAGCAATAGTCAAAGCGTTGATGCCTCCGAGGCCAATCTTCCCGAAGACGGACGCCGGATGATTCAGGTTCCCCCCGATCGCGTGCTGCAGACACGCGAGGCGCCTGTTTTCATCGGCTGGCAGGACGGGCTCGCCGTCTATCGGCTCAGACCGCCTACACTGACCGTTTCGGGCGGCGGCTTTACGTTTGATATTGCAGACAACGTACATGCCGATGTCGGGATCGATCCGCAAACGGCCACGGTGCGGTTCCGCGAGGTGCGGGCACCGGAAAGCTTCCGCCCCAATGCCATCGTGCGCATTCGTGGTTATGAAACCCGCATCGACATGGCACCGGCCTGGCCGGATGGTCCGGTTGTGATTACCTCGCAGCGCTACGAGATCGCCGCC
>NZ_JBQLZR010000302.1:0-4207 GCF_052168375.1 Glycocaulis sp. | reverse complement strand
ATACGCCTTGTCGAGTTGCGCCGCGACTGGGACAGAGCCTTCCACCCCCATGCCCGGCGCGGTTTCTTCAAGCTGAAGGAAGCCATTCCGGGCGTCCTGCAAGCGCTTGGCATGGTCTGAGCGGCTTGCTCCATGCACTGAGTCGACTTTACCTGTGAGACTGGCTATGGCCGGTAGGCAGGAGCAGGCTCCATTCGCGCAGGGTGCAATGCACGCAGAATTGCTGACAAAGCTGAAGGCACTGGGCGAGCCGACACGGCTTCGCATCATGACCTTGCTGCTGCGCGGAGAGCTGACCGTCAGCGAAATCATGCAGGTGCTCGGCCAGAGCCAGCCGCGCGTGAGCCGGCACCTCAAACTGCTCGCGGATGCGGGCTTGTGTGAGCGCTATCCCGAAGGCGGCTGGGTTTTCTACCGGCTGGCGCGCTCGCGCGTCGGTGAGCGCCTTGCCGCTCTCTTGGAAGAGATGGCGCGCGGTGACGATCCGGAGATCGCCCGCGACCTGATCCGCCTGAATGAGGTGCGCCGCCTGCGTGCAGAGACCGCGCAGAAATATTTCGAGGTCGCGGCCGAACAATGGGCGCGCATTCGCGGCCTGCACTTTTCCGAAGAAGCGGTCGAGGCCGCCATGCTGGAAGCGGCCGGCGAGCGGCAGTTCCGGCTCCACCTCGACGTCGGAACCGGCACGGGCCGCATGCTGGAGATTTTCGCCAACCGCGCCGAGGAAGGCATTGGCGTCGATCTCAGCCGCGAAATGCTGACCGTCGCCCGCTCCAAGATGAGCGAGGCCGGGCTTGCCAACCGGCTGGTCCGCCAGGCGGATGCGACAGCCTTGCCGCTCGAGACCGGTTCAGCCGACCTCATCACCGTGCACCAGGTGCTGCACTACATCGCCCAGCCGCGCCGCGCGCTCGGCGAATGGGCGCGTGTGCTGGCGCCCGGCGGCCTGCTGCTGCTGGCCGATTTTGAAAGCCATGACTTTGAGGATTTTCGCGCCGAGTATCATCACGCCCATCTGGGCTTTGACCGCGAGGACTTGCGCGTCTGGCTGAAAGAGGCTGGCCTCGAACCTGCCAGTATCAAGCCGCTCGAAGCGGTAGGCGGCAAGGGCGGGCTTGCTGTCCTTATCTGTGTGGCCACCAAGGAGGCGGGCGCGTGAACCGTGACGTTGCAAGCTTGCTGAAGGATCATGCCGCGCGACTGGCGGCACTGGACCTTTCCGCGCTGGCGCGCTCTGGCGGTGGCCGTGATGCTGCCCTGCAATGGCAAGCAGGCCCGGTCCACCTTGATGCCCGCCATCAGCGCCTCGATGCACCGGCAATGGACGCGCTGTTCGCGCTGGCGGCTGACGCCGGTTTCGACGCGGCGCGCAAGGCGCTCCTGTCCGGTGCCATCGTCAACGCCACAGAAGAGCGCCCGGCCTTGCATGCCGCCCTTCGCGACACCGGCGCGCTCGCAGACCGCGCACTCGCCAGCCGGATCGACGAAGCCAAGGGCCGCACCGCCGCGTTCGCCAAGGCCTGCCAGACAGACGGTGCAGTCCCCGGCAAACCCTTCACCCGCATCATCAATATCGGGATTGGCGGGTCCGACCTCGGTCCGCGTTTGATATATGGGGCCCTGAAGGCCTATCGACGGAACGGAGTGGATTTGCGGTTCGTGTCCAATCTGGACCCGGCCGATCTGGAAGACGCCATCGAAGGCGCAGACCCGGCCACCACGCTGGTCTGTGTGACGTCGAAATCCTTCACCACCAGTGAAACCCTGATGAATGCCCGTGCAGCGAGGGACTGGCTCGCTGCGTCGCTGGGTCAGGACGCTGCCAATGCGCGCATCGCCGCCGCGACGGCTGCTCCTGACAAGGCGCAAGCCTTCGGCGTTGCACCGGAGCGGATCTTTGCTTTCGAGGAAGGGGTGGGCGGGCGCTACTCGCTCTGGTCGGCAGCCGGGCTATGCCTCGAGATTGCGCTGGGACCGGAAGTCTTTGCCCGCCTGCTGGCCGGGGCGCGCGCCATGGATGCACATTTCGCCGACGCGCCCGCTGAAGACAATCTGCCGCTCGCCAAGGCGCTGATCGATGTCTGGAACCGCGCAGGGCGCGGATGTCTGGCCCGCTGCGTCGCGGCCTATTCCAGCCGTCTGGAATTGCTGCCTGCCTATCTGCAGCAGCTGGAAATGGAAAGCCTTGGCAAGTCCGTTGCCGTGGATGGCACCCCTCTGGGAGCCAGTGCAGGCGGACAGCTCGTCTGGGGCGGCAAGGGCTCAGACGTCCAGCACTCCTTCTTCCAGTGGCTCCATCAGGGCCGCAACGAAGTGCCGGTCGATTTCATTGCCGTGAAGGCGCTTTACGCCGAAGGCGACGCCCGCGCCCGCGCGCTGGGGGCCAATCTGGTGGCCCAGTCGGCAGCGCTGCTGGACGGCCATGAAGGTGAGGGACCGCTGGCTGCCCACAAGACCATGGGCGGTGGCCGGGCGAGCTCGGTCATCACGCTGGACAGGCTTGATCCAGAGGGGCTCGGCGCGCTCATCGCGCTGCACGAGCACAAGGTCTTCTGCGAAGGCCTCGTCTATGGCCTCAATCCGTTCGACCAGTGGGGGGTGGAGCTCGGCAAGGTGCTGGCAAGGGACCTCCTTGACGGCAATCACACACGCTTTGATCCACCGAGCCTTGACCTCGCCCGTGCATTCGGGCTTTGACCCCCGTCAGAGACTTTCCCGACCTCCGATCCCAAAGGCCCGCACCATGACCGCTCCTGCACCCGATCGCATCCGTCCGATGGCCAACGCGGTCCGGGCGCTGTCCATGGACGCTGTCGAGAAGGCAAAAAGCGGCCATCCGGGCATGCCGATGGGGATGGCGGATGCTGCGACGGTTCTGTGGGCGCGCCATATGCGCTTCGACCCTGCGGACCCGCAATGGCCTGATCGTGACCGCTTCGTCCTGTCGGCGGGCCATGGCTCCATGTTGATCTATTCCATCCTCCACCTCATCGGGGTCGAAGGGGTGACGATGGAGGAGCTGAAGAATTTCCGTCAGCTGGGATCGAAGACCCCCGGCCACCCCGAATATGGTCACACGCCGGGCGTGGAGACGACGACCGGTCCGCTGGGCCAGGGCATTTCCACCGCGGTTGGCATGGCACTGGCCGAGCGCATCCTCAACGCACACTTCGGAGACGCGCTGGTCGATCACCGCACCTGGGTCATCGCCTCGGATGGCGATCTGCAGGAAGGTATCAGCCAGGAGGCCATCTCGATTGCCGGGCATCTGAAACTGAACCGGCTCATCGTGCTCTGGGACGACAATTCGATCTCCATTGACGGCTCGACCGAGCTTTCCGACACGGTCGACCATGAAGCCCGCTTCGCGTCTGCCGGCTGGCACACCATGCGCGTCGACGGTCATGATCCTGCAGCGGTCGACACGGCCCTCAACGCGGCAAAGTCCAGTGACCGGCCAGTCCTGATTGCTTGCCGTACCACGATCGGTTTTGGTGCACCGAAGAAGGCCGGCACCGCTGGTTCTCACGGATCACCTCTGGGCGCTGACGAGATTGCCGGTGCCCGCAAGGCGCTTGGCTGGGAGCACGGCCCCTTCGAGATTCCCGACGACATCTATGCCGACTGGCGCGCAATGGCTGAACGCAACGCGGCCGCCCGCAAGGGCTGGAATGAACGCCTCGCCGCCTCGGATGTGCGCGGTGCGTTCATTGCGCGCATGAAGGGCGACATGCCCGAAGCTGCGGCGAAAGCGCTGAAAGACCACATCGCCTCGGTCGTAACCGACAAGCCGAAGCTCGCCACCCGCGCCGCGTCGGGCAAGGTGCTGGAGGCGATTGCCGCACACTATCCTGCCCTTGTAGGGGGCTCGGCAGACCTGACCGGATCGAACCTGACCAAGGCGGGGTCGCAGGCCATCATCAAGCCGGACGATTTCTCTGGCGGCTATATCCATTACGGCGTGCGCGAGCATGGCATGGCTGCCGCGATGAACGGGATGAGCCTGCATGGCGGTGTCACGCCCTATGGCGGCACCTTCCTGATCTTCTCCGACTATTGCCGCCCGTCCATCCGCCTGTCGGCCCTGATGGAGCAGCCGGTCATCTACGTGCTCACACACGATTCCATCGGGCTGGGCGAGGATGGCCCGACCCACCAGCCGGTCGAGCACCTGTCGGCCCTGCGCGCCATTCCCGGTGTCGAGACC
>NZ_JBQLZR010000301.1:0-10723 GCF_052168375.1 Glycocaulis sp. | reverse complement strand
CGCCCGGCAACCGGCTCGCCCTGATCCTTCTTCTCCTGGAAGCGGGCAATGATCCGCTCCACCACCTTGTATTTCACCTCGTCGGCGCAGGCCGGTGACATGGTCGGTGAGCCGAAACTGACCGGCAGGGCACGCTTGAGGTCCGCCATGGACTGGCCGGGATTATTGTCGAGCATGGCCAGCACACAGCGCGCTGCCGTCAGCCCGCAATCATATCCGCGCCCCACGGGCGGTTGCAGGAAGAAGTGGCCGGATTTCTCGAACCCCGCGAGCGCGCCCAGCGTGTGGGAGCGGCGCTTGATGTAGGAATGGCCCGTCTTGAAATAATCCGTCTTCGCGCCATTGGCTTTCAGAACCGGGTCGGTGGCGTAGAGGCCTGTCGATTTCACATCGACCACGAAAGTGGCGTCCCTGTATTCGCCAGACAGGTCACGCGCCAGCATCAGGCCGACCTTGTCGGCGAAGATCTCCTCGCCCTCATTGTCGACCACGCCGCAGCGGTCGCCGTCACCGTCGAAAGCGAGGCCGACATCGGCGCCATGTTCACGCACGGCATCGGCCAGTGCGTGCAGCATCTTCATGTCTTCCGGGTTCGGATTGTAATGGGGGAAGGTGTGGTCGAGATCGCAGTTGAGCGCGACCACTTCGACGCCCATCGCCTCGAGGGCCTGGGGCGCAAATGCGCCTGCCGTGCCATTGCCGCAGGCGGCGACGACTTTCAGCTTGCGCTTTGCCCGGAAATCGCCGGTCAGGTCGGCAAGATAGCGCCCGCGCACGCCGTCCTCGCGGACATAGCCGGCTCCGGGGCGCGCCTTGCCTTCACCACCGAGCACAATGGTCTTCAGCCGCCCCATCTCGTCGGGGCCGAAGGTGAGCGGGCGTTCCACGCCCATCTTCACGCCGGTCCAGCCGTTGGAATTGTGGCTGGCGGTCACCATCGCCACGGCCGGAATATCAAGATCGAACTGGGCGAAATACGCCATGGGCGAAAGGGCGAGGCCAATGTCGTGCACGGTGATACCGGCCTGCATCAGGCCGACTTCCAGCGCCTGCTTGACCGACAACGAATAGCTGCGGAAATCGTGGCCCGTCACGATATGCGGAGCGATGCCCAGCTCGTGCATGAGCGTGCCAAGCCCAAGGCCCAGCGCCTGCACGCCGTAAAGATTGATCTCCGGCGCCTTGTCAGAGCCCGGATGGCCGAACCACCAGCGCGCATCATATTCGCGAAAGCCGGTCGGCTTGATGAGCGGGCGCGTCTCGAACTCCCAGCTATTGGGTTTGAGATCAGCGCTCGGGCGCAGCGTATCGGTCATGGTCGGCCTCGTCGGAACGGTGTTTTCAAGATGCGGATTGGCACGAAGCGGGCGTCAGCTCAGTCCGGCACGCAACAGATCGTGGATATGCAACAGGCCCAGGGGACGGCGTGCCTCGTCGCACACGAATACGGACAATATCTTGTGGTTCCCGGCTGTCATCAGGCGCAGCGCATCGGCGGCTAGGTCAGACGGCCTCACGATCCGGGGATTGGCGGTCATGATCGCCTCTACCGGCGAGGCGGTCAGGTCCGGGCTCATATGACGGCGCAGATCACCGTCGGTGATGATGCCGGCGAGCTCGCCCTTGCGGGTGATACCAACACAGCCAAAGCCCTTCGAACTCATGACGATAAGGGCATCGGCCATGGCCGTGCCTTCTGCGACGAGAGGCATGTCCTCATGCATCAGATCGCCCGCTTTCAGGAAGGCCGCGCCGAGCGAACCGCCCGGATGGAAGGTCGCAAAATCGGCAGCCGTAAAGCCGCGCGCCTCGATCAGGGCCACGGCCAGCGCATCGCCATAGGCCATCATCAGCGTGGTGGAGGTGGTGGGCGCGCGTGTCTCGCCAGCGGCTTCGGGCGCATCGGGCACCAGAAGCAGATGGTCACACGCGCGGGCGAGCGTGCTCTCGGCTCCGGCGGTCAGCGCGATCAGTGGCACGCCGAAGCGGCGGCAATAGGCGGTCAGATCGCCCAGCTCGCGTGTCTCGCCGGATTTGGACAGCGCCAGCACGGCGTCGCCCGACGTGATCATCCCCAGATCGCCATGGCTTGCTTCTGCCGGGTGGACATATTGCGCAGGTGTGCCGGTGGAGGCGAGCGTGGCGGCAATCTTGCGCGCGACATGGCCCGACTTGCCAACGCCAGCACAGATGAGGCGGCCTTTCAGGGTCGCCAGCAGGCTGACCACCCCCACGGCGCGCTCGTCAAATCCGGCCTCCAGCGCCACCAGGCCCTCGCGCTCGATACGCACCGTGCGGCGCATGGCCTCGAGAATACGCGCCGTATCAATGCGGGCGGCAGGACGGTTCAGGCTGGGCGTGTCGGACATGGGCGGGCATGGGCCTTCGGTGAACCCGCATCCGGCCGCACGGGGCTTGCGCCGGGACGGCTGGCGGGCATGGGGCAATCACAGGGAGTGTGGCTTTAGCAGCGCACCGCCCGGCTGGCCAGTATCAGAAGGCGTGATGCCCGATATGGGCCGCGACGAAGGAGAGGAAGCGGTCCAGCGTTTCCTGGGTTTCGGTCTCGATGATGCGCGCGCAATCCCCTGCGCCAGGTTCCGTCATGTAGAACATGCATTCCTTGGTGCGCGCAGCCAGCTCTTCGGTGAAGCTTGCCACAAGCCGGTCGAGGAGTGCGGCTTCCTCGCCATTGGCCGGTATTACCAGTCTGCGGATCATCCCCCTGCCCCTTTTTCCCCGGTGGATGCGGTTCGTCCCGCATCTCGTATCCTGTCAGTGTGCGCCTAAACGGTGCGCATGCAAGCCACGCGCCGGTCAGCACACCCGGATTCGCGCCCGATATGTGTCATTTCTGTCAAGGCGGTTGCCGCCATGGTGGTCAAACGGGCGCGCGCGGGGTATTGCCGGGCGAGCCAGTGACTTGCCGGGAGTGCTTTGACGATGACGCGCCTTGTCCTTACCCGCCACGGCCAGAGCCAGTGGAATCTGGAAAACCGCTTTACCGGCTGGGTCGATGTCGACCTGACCGCCCGCGGCGAGGACGAGGCCCGCCGGGGTGGCACTCTGATGAAGGCGGCAGGCTTTGCCCCCGACATCGCCTTTACCAGCTATCTGCGCCGCGCTATCCGCACCGCGCAGCTGGGTCTCGATACGCTGGACCGGCTGTGGATTCCGATGATGCCGGACTGGCGCCTGAACGAGCGCCATTACGGCGCGCTGACCGGCCTGAACAAGGCTGAGACGGTCGCGGCACACGGCGAGGAACAGGTGCTCATCTGGCGGCGCTCCTTCGACATTCCGCCGCCGCCGCTGGACCGGGCCGATCCGCGCCATCCCGCCCATGAGGAACGCTACAGCCATCTCGATGCCGGTCTCCTGCCGGGCACGGAGAGCCTGAAGGATACGCTGGCGCGGGTCAGCGAATGCTTTGACGCTCTGGTCGCGCCGCGCCTTTCGGGCGGAGAGAGCGTGTTCATCTCCGCGCATGGCAATTCCTTGCGCGCGCTGGTGAAAATCCTCTTCCAGGTCAGCGATGACGACATTCTCAAAGTGGAAGTTCCGACCGGCAATCCGCTGCTGATCGAGCTTGATGGCCTGCGCCCGCTGGAGGCGCGCTATCTCGATGCGGATCGCGCCGAGGCCCTGCCCCCATGCCCGAAGGGCTGACCCATACCGATCTGCGTCTGATGGATGCGGCGCTGGCGCTGGCGTTTTCAGGCCTCGGCACCACCGCGCCCAACCCGTCTGTCGGCTGCGTCATTGCAAGGGACGGCAAGGTCATCGCCAGTGCCGTTACCGCCCCGGGCGGACGCCCGCACGCCGAGGCGCAAGCGCTGGAACGCGCTGGCGAGGCCGCACGCGGCGCCGACGTCTATGTGACGCTGGAGCCGTGCTCCCACCATGGAAAGACGCCGCCTTGCGCCGAGGCTCTCATCACCGCAGGCGTCGCGCGGGTGTTCGTTGCCTCCGGCGATCCGGATCCTCGCGTTTCCGGACGCGGTATCGCCCTGCTGCGTGAAGCGGGCATCACTGTCATCGAGGGTGTCCGGCGGGAAGACAGCGACCGGCTGAATGCCGGCTTCTTCACCCGCGTACGTACCGGCCTGCCGCTAGTGGCCCAGGATGCGCGGCCGGGCCTTTTCGACGCTGATCTGGTGCCTGGCCCGGCTGAAAGCCTCGATGAGGCAATCCAGCGCCTTGGGCGTGAGGGCATGACGCGGGTGCGCCTTCACGGCGCCTCATAAGGGGCATGACCCTTCAGAACACCAGGCCGCCCAGACCAAGCAGGCAGACAGCCGAAAATACCGGGAAAGCCGGAATGGCCATCGGGGACCGGCGGCTCCTGACGCTTGTCCATAACGCGGTCAGTGCCAGAAGTCCGGCAAAGGTCGCGGCTATGACTGCATAATCGCTGCGATGGGGCAGAAAGGCCGCTGCGAGAAAGCCTGCGGACAGCAAGCCCGGGGCCACGGTGCCGACATGCCACACGAAATAGGCCAGCCAATTGTGCTCCGGGGGAATGTCATAAGCGAGCAGCGGACGCACGAAGAGCCGCCCGCCGACAAGGACATGAAGGAGCATGCCCGCCAGCGAGACAATTCCCGCTGCAAGAAACCACCCGTTCATCATGGCTCGCTCCGGTCCGCCGTTGGGATTGCGCACCAGCGGGCATCAAAAGCGACGCAGAGTCTAGTTTTTGCTCCGGCGCAGGCGGCGCAGGCGTTTCCAGAAGCGTTTGCGCTCCGGGCGCGGCTGGGGCTTGAGGTTCGCCACGAATTGCTCGGTGCAGGCCCGCCATGAGTTCTGCTCGGCAAAGGCGCGCGCATCCTCGCGTTTCAGCTCCAGCGCCTGCAGGCAGGCTTCACGCAGATCATCGCTGACCACACCGGCATTGGAGCCGGGGATGATGTCGCGCGGGCCGGGCGCGATGAAGGCCGCAACCGGCGTGCCGCAGGCCATGGCCTCCAGGATCACAAGCCCGAACGTGTCGGTGAAGCTCGGGAAGACGAACACGTCTGCATCGGCAAAATGGCGCGCCAGCTCTTCGCCGGACTTGCCGCCGGTGAAATGGACGTCCTTGTACTTGCGTTTGAGCTCTTCCAGCTGCGGGCCGGGGCCGACCACGACCTTGGAGCCGGGCAGGTCGAGCTTGAGGAAAGCCTCGATATTCTTTTCCACCGCCACGCGGCCGACATAGGCAAAGACGGGCTTTGGCAGGTCCTTGTAGACCCCGCCATCAATCCCGCGCAAATCCGGGCGGAATTGTTCGGTATCAACCCCGCGCGACCAGGCCACGAGATTATTGAAGCCGCGCTTGACGAGACCCTGACGCATCGTCTCGGTCGCGACCATGATGCCGTTACCCGCATTGTGGAAACGGCGCATGAAGGCATAGCCCGCCGCCAGCGGAATGAAGGGGAAGCGGGCATGGACGTATTCGGGAAACTGGGTGTGGTAGCTCGTCGTGAAGGGCAGCTTCCATGACAGGCAGATGCGCCGCGCGACATGACCGAGCGTACCTTCGGTGGAGATGTGGATCGCTTCCGGCTCGAACGCGCGAAAGCGCGCTTCGAGATCATCGCGCGCGCCCAGCGCCAGCTTGATATCGGGATAGGTCGGCAGGGGAATCGTCTTGAAGCCGAGGCCGGGATGGATGACCTCCACCTCGTGGCCCATGGCCCGGCATTCCTCCACCGTGCGCGCCAGCGTACGCACCACGCCATTTACCTGCGGCTCCCACGCGTCGGTCACCAGCAGTATGCGCAAGGGCGTATTGTCCATGGGACACTGTCTCCTGAGATTCCAAGGGGGGTGCTCATACCCCGTTTTCGCGGGCAAGCGAAGGGCAACGGTGATGTGAACTTGCCTGCCCGTTCGCGTTGTGGCCAATGTCGGGCGCATAACAGGCCAGCCAGCAGGATCACCATGAGCCAGTCCGTTCCGCCGTCCGCCGCCATCGACTGGGATCAGATCGACACGCTGAAATTCGCGCCGGAAAGCGAGGCGGTTCGCCAGCTGAACGCGCAAGCCGGCCTCGATACGGACGCGCGCGCCCGCGTTGCGGCTGCGGCCATCGACCTTGTTGAGCGCGCCCGCGCGGCAAAGACCCGTACCGGGCTGATGGAATCCTTCCTTCAGGAGTTTGGCCTCTCCAACAAGGAAGGCCTTGCCCTGATGTGCCTTGCCGAGGCGCTGCTGCGTGTGCCGGACGCAAAGACCGCCGATGCCCTGATTGCCGAGAAGATCGGGTCTGGCGCCTGGGGCGAGCATGCGTGGAAATCGGAGAACTGGCTGGTCAATGCCTCGACGCTGGGCCTGATGATGTCCGGCTCGCTGATGGAGGTGGACCCTGAGGCGCGCCGCGATCCGGGCGCCTATTTCCGCTCCATTGCGGGGCGTCTGGGCGAGCCGGTCATCCGCACCGCGACCCGTCAGGCCATGCGCATTCTGGGCGAGCAGTTCGTGCTCGGCCGGACCATTGCCGGTGCCATCAAGCGCGGTCATGCCTGGAAGGTGCCGGAGGGTCATCACCCGCTCTTCTCGTTCGACATGCTGGGCGAAGGCGCGCGCACGCACCACGATGCCGAGCGCTATCATTCGCGCTACATGGACGCGATTGCTGCCGTGGCGAAAGCCCGGCGCGAAGGCCCCGCCGAAACCGTGGACGGTGTCTCGGTCAAGCTCTCTGCCCTGCATCCGCGCTACACGATCTTCAAGCGCGAAGCCCTGTGGCGCGAGCTTTACCCCAAGGTGCTGCAACAGGCCGAAGCGGCGAAGGCTGCCGATATCGGCTTCTGCCTTGATGCCGAAGAATCCGACCGCCTGGTCCTGCAACTGATGATCCTCGAGCGCCTGGCGCATGAGCCGTCGCTTGCCGGATGGAACGGGCTTGGCCTTGCCGTGCAGGGCTATCAGAAGCGTGCCCGCGCCGTCATCGGCAAGCTTGCAGAGCTTGGACGGGCGAGCGGGCGCCGCCTGATGGTGCGCCTCGTCAAGGGTGCCTACTGGGACACCGAAGTGAAGTTTTCCCAGATGAATGGCTGGCCGGACTTCCCGGTCTGGACAACCAAGGCGGCGACCGATCTCAATTATCTGGCCTGCGCGCGCGCCATGCTGGGTGAGCCGGAAACGATCTATCCGCAATTTGCGACCCATAACGCACACTCCTTGTGCGCCGTGCGTGAGATTGCCGCCGAGCTCGGCAATGAAAACTACGAATTCCAGCGCCTGCATGGCATGGGCGAGCCGCTCTATCTGGCTGCAGCCAGCGCCTTTTCCTTGCGCCCGGTACGCGTCTATGCGCCGGTCGGAAGCCATGAGGACCTGTTGCCCTATCTGGTGCGGCGGCTTCTGGAGAACGGGGCCAATACCTCGTTTGTCCACTCCTTCCTTGATCCGGACGTGCCTGCCGCCGATGTGGCGCGCGGCCCGTTTGAAGGGGCAGACAGCATGGACCGCCATCCCTTTATTCCGGCCCCGCCACGCCTCTACGGCCCGCACCGCAACAACTCCGCCGGTGTCGATCTGGCCCAGAAGGCTGTGCGCGAACGCCTCGCCGCGGCGCAGGCCAATTTTGACAAGGCCATGCCCCATGCCTGCGGCCCCATCGTGTCTGGCAAGGTACAGGGCGGAACGGCGCGCGAGCAGGCCGACCCGGCCCGCAAGGATGTCATCGTCTCGAAAGTGACCGAGGCGGACGAAAGGATTGTGGACGCTGCCTTTGCCGCCGCCGACAAGGCCTTCGAGGCCTGGGACCGCCAGGGCGGACCGGCGCGCGCCACGATCCTGCGCAAGCTCGCCGACGCGCTGGAAGCCGAAACCGACCGCTTCATCGCCATCCTGTCGCGTGAGGCGGGCAAGACCTTGAATGACGGCGTCGCCGAAGTGCGCGAGGCGGTCGATTTCCTGCGCTATTACGCTGCCGAGGCCGAGGCCAAGTTCGGTCATGCCAGCCGCCTGCCGGGGCCTGCTGGCGAGACCAACCATCTCGAACTTGGCGGGCGCGGCGTCTTCGCCTGCATCAGCCCGTGGAACTTCCCGCTTGCGATCTTTGTCGGCCAGCTCGCCGCTGCGCTGGCGGCCGGCAATACGGTCGTCGCCAAGCCGGCCGAACAGACGCCGCTTGTGGCCTTCGAGACCGTGAAGCTCTTCCAGAAGGCAGGTCTGCCGAAAGACGTGCTCCAGCTCGTTCCCGGTGATGGCAAGGTCGGCGCCCTGATGACCGGCCATGCCCTGCTGGGAGGGGTTGCCTTTACCGGCTCGACGGAAGTCGCCCGCATCATCAATCGCACGCTGGCTGCGCGCGAGGGCGCCATCCTGCCGCTGATCGCCGAGACAGGCGGTCTCAATGCCATGTTCGTCGACACCTCTGCCCTGAAGGAGCAGGTCGTCGATGATGCCGTCATGTCCGCCTTCGGTTCAGCCGGGCAGCGCTGCTCTGCCTTGCGCATTCTCTTCGTACCACGCGAGACCTCCGATTCGCTGATCGAAGCGCTCAAGGGCGCGATGGACGCTCTGGTGATTGGCGATCCGGCCGACCCGGCGACCGATATCGGCCCGGTCATCGACACCGATGCTCTGGGCATGCTGACAGACCATGAAAGCCGTATGGAGCGCGAAGCGACGATCCTGCACCGCGTACCCTTGAGCGACGCGCACAAGCAGGCGGGGCATTATTTTGCGCCGCTGCTGGTGGAGCTGTCCTCCCTCGACGGTATGGACCGCGAAGTATTCGGACCCGTCATGCACGTCATCCGCTACAAGCGCGCCGATCTGCCAAAGCTCGCCGCCGCGCTTGCGGCCAAGGGCTACGGGCTGACGCTGGGCGTGCATTCGCGTCTCCAGCGATTCCTTGATTCGGTGCGCGGCGCGGTTCCGGCCGGCAACACCTATGTGAACCGCAACATGATCGGCGCGGTCGTCGGCGTTCAGCCTTTCGGCGGAGAAGGCCTGTCCGGCACCGGCCCGAAAGCCGGGGGACCGCACTATCTCTACCGCTTCGCGGCCGAGCGTGTGGTGACGATCAACATTGCTGCGCAAGGGGGTGACCCGGAGCTGCTGAATCTGGGCTGAGGCGGACTGCAAGCCGGTATCGCGATTTCCACATTTAATCGCAGCAGGGCTATCGCCCCGAAAGCGTTAAAGAGTCCGGATGCGGAAAGCTTCGTGGTAAGGGTTCATTAACCAAAAAGTTGGGTTGAAGCGCCTTTGGGCCGTTGACGCTCGCCTAGACGCTTAGCACTATATGTTGCGGTTTCCGGGGGAAGCCACACAGCATGTATAGGTTTTGTTAAGGCGGCGCGCACAATCCGGCCCAGTGCCTCGGATTTTTGCGCCCTGCACGAAGGAGCGGTTTGGACCATGACGCCGTTTGACTCTGCACCGATGTCCGGCACCGCAACGCAAGGGCATACGCGCTCCCAGCGCGGCAAGCCCAAGGCGGTCACCTTGCGCCTCGTCGAGAGCGTGAAGACCGATGCGTCGCGTGATGAACTGCTCACCGATTTCGGCAAGAAGACCCTGGTCGACCGCTATCTCCTGCCCGGCGAAAGCTATCAGGACATGTTCGCCCGCTCGGCGAGCGCCTATGCGGACGACACTGCCCATGCGCAGCGTCTTTACGACTACATGTCGCGCCTCTGGTTCATGCCGGCGACACCGGTTCTTTCCAATGGCGGGGCCGAGCGCGGCCTGCCGATCTCCTGCTTCCTGAACTCGGTTGGCGATTCGCTCGACGACATCGTTGCCACCTGGACGGAGAATGTGTGGCTGGCCTCCAATGGCGGTGGCATCGGCACCTATTGGGGTCATGTGCGCTCCATCGGCGAGAAGGTCGGCCAGAACGGGCAGACTTCCGGCATCATCCCCTTCATCCGCGTGATGGATTCGCTCACCCTGGCGATCTCGCAAGGCTCGCTGCGCCGGGGTTCGGCGGCGGTCTATCTCGACATTCACCACCCGGAAATCGAGGAATTCCTCGAAATCCGCAAAGCCTCGGGCGATTTCAACCGCAAGAGCCTGAACCTGCATCACGGCCTGAACATCACCGACGAGTTCATGGTGGCCGTGCGCGAGGATGCCGACTTCCCGCTCATCTCGCCGAAATCGGGCGAGGTGGTGAAGTCCATCTCGGCGCGCAAGCTCTGGCAGAAAATCCTGGAGCTGCGCCTGCAGACCGGCGAGCCCTACATCATCTTCTCCGACACGGTGAACAACGCCCTGCCCGTCTTCCAGAAGAAGCTGGGCCTGAAAGTGCGCCAGTCCAATCTGTGCTCGGAAATCATGCTTCCGACCGGCGTCGACCATCTGGGCCGCGACCGGACCGCCGTGTGCTGCCTGTCCTCGGTCAATGCGGAGAAATTCCTCGAGTGGAAGGACGATCCGCTCTTCATCGAGGATCTGTTCCGCTTCCTCGACAACGTGTTGCAGGACTTCATCGACCGCGCGCCGGACGAGATGGACCGCGCTACGTATTCGGCCTGGCGCGAGCGGTCTGTCGGCCTTGGCCTGATGGGTTTCCACTCCTTCCTGCAGTCGATGAACATCCCGTTTGAATCGGCCATGGCCGCGAGCTGGAACCGCAAGCTGTTCAAGCATCTGCGTCAGGGTGCCGACCGGGCGTCGGTCAAGCTCGCCGAAGAGCGCGGCGCCTGCCCGGATGCGGCAGAGAGCGGTGTTAAAGCGGGCTTCTGGCACAAGCTCGCCAGATCGGAAGAGCGTC
>NZ_JBQLZR010000300.1:0-1703 GCF_052168375.1 Glycocaulis sp. | reverse complement strand
GTGACGTTCGGGGACCTCTCCACGCCCGGCGTTGACGTTATCCTTCCCGATCCGCGCTTCATCGAGGAACGCCGTCACCAATTGCTCGGCATCGTGCTGACCCACGCCCACGAAGATCATATGGGCGCAGTCGCCTATCTGTGGGAGCGCCTGCGCTGCCCCATCTACGCGACGCCCTTCACCGCCTGGCTGATGCGCGACCGCCTGGCTGAACGCGGACTGCTCGGTGAAGCCAAGGTGCGCGAGATTTCGTTGACCGGGCGGTTCGAGATCGGACCGTTTGACCTGGAACTGATCACGCTCACCCACTCCATACCGGAGCCGAACGGGCTGGCGATCCGCACGCCTGCAGGTCTGATCCTGCACACCGGTGACTGGAAGATCGATCCCGAACCCCTGATCGGTGCGCCGACCGACCCTGAAGCCATCAAGGCTCTGGGCAAGGAGGGCATCCTTGCCATGGTGTGCGACAGCACCAACGTCTTCACGCCGGGCGAGGCTGGCTCGGAAGGCAGTGTGCGCGAGAACCTTACAAAGGTTATTGCCGAGCAGAAGGGCAAGGTGGCCATCGCTGCCTTTGCCTCCAATGTCGCCCGGCTGGAAACGGCCATTCTGGCTGCAGAGGCCAATGGGCGCCGGGTCTGCCTACTGGGGCGCTCCATGCACCGCATGTCGGCTGCCGCGAAGGCGGTGGGCCTCTTGCAATCGTGCGCACCCTTTGTGGAAGAGGACGAGGCCGGCTATTTCCCCAGCGACAAGATCGCCTTTGTCTGTACCGGATCGCAGGGCGAACCGCGCGCTGCACTCTCTCGTATCGCGGACGGCAACCATCCCAATATTTCGCTCGGCAATGGCGATACGGTGATCTTTTCCTCGCGCATCATTCCGGGCAATGAGCGCGGCATTTTCGAGATGATGAACAAGCTGGCGCTGCGCGGTGTGAAGATCATCACCGAGCGGGAGCGTCATGTGCACGTCTCCGGCCATCCCTGCCGGGACGAACTGCGCCAGATGTATGAATGGGCCCGGCCAAAGGTCGCCATTCCGGTCCATGGCGAAGCGCGCCACCTCATCGAACATGCCGCCTATGCGAAATCCCTGGGCGTTCCCGCATCGCTCGTCCCGAAGAATGGCAGCCTGATCGCCATCAATGCCGACGGTGCCCGGATCATCGACGAGGCGCCTTCAGGCCGGCTGCACCTTGATGGCAACTTCATTGTCGAGGCCGACAATGTCTCGATGCGCGAACGGCGCAAGCTCGCCTACGGCGGCGCCATTGCGGTGGCGCTGGCGGTCTCGCCCAAGGGCGACATTGTGTCCGGGCCCGATATCCGCGCTTTGGGGGTGCCGGACGGCGAAGACAACGATATGGATGAATTCCTCGATGCGCTGGCCGATGCGGCTGAACGGGCGTTTGGCCAGCTTCGTCAGAAGGCCCGGCGCGATGAGGACGAGGTGGAGGAGGCTGTCCGGCAGGCTGTCCGTCGTGAAGCCAACCGCCTCTGGGGCAAGAAGCCTGTCGTGGAAGCCATGGTTTTGATGACGTGAGGTGCAACACATGAAGATCGGCAGACTGAACCATGTCGGCGTCGCAACGCCCGATGTCCGCGCGGCCACGCGCGTCTATGCCGAGCTTTACGGAGCGGTTGACGCGACAGAGCCCAGGGATTTTCCCCATCTGGGCGTTCGTGTTGTTTTTGTCT
>NZ_JBQLZR010000299.1:0-4512 GCF_052168375.1 Glycocaulis sp. | reverse complement strand
GGCCCTTGCATGTCACTTGCTGCGGGCAAAGCCCCGGATCAGAGCTTGCGCTCGATCTCCTCGACCGTGAAGCACTCGATCTGGTCGCCCTTCTGAAGGTCCTGATAGCCGACAAAGCCCATGCCGCACTCGGTGCCGGCGCGTACTTCGTTGACCTCGTCCTTGAAGCGTTTCAGCGTCGAAAGCTGGCCTTCGTGAATGACCGTGTCGTTGCGCAGGAGGCGGACACCGCAACCGCGGCGCACCACACCGTCCGTCACGCGGCAACCAGCCACCTTGCCGAGCTTGGTGATGTTGAACACCTCGAGAATTTCCGCGTAACCGATAAAGGTTTCGCGCTTCTCCGGAGCCAAGAGGCCTTCCAGCGTCTTCTTCACGTCGTCGATGACGTCATAGATGATCGAGTAATAGCGGATCTCGACCTTTTCCTGCTCGGCCAGGTCACGCGCCTGCTTGTTGGCGCGGACGTTGAAGGCGAAGATCGGCGCACCCGATGCCTTGGCCAGCTGAACGTCGGCTTCCGACACACCACCCGGAGCGGCGTGAATGACGCGTGCACGCACCTCGTCATTGCCGGCCTTTTCAAGCGCGCCGCTCAAAGCCTCGGCGGAGCCCTGCACATCAGCCTTGATCAGAACGGGCAGTTCCTGGACCTCGTTCTGCTGCAGGCGGGCCATCATCTGTTCGAGCGAGGTGCCGCCACCACCCGTACCGGCCGACTTGTCGCGGCGCTGACGGACACGATAGTCGACGATCTCGCGGGCACGCGCTTCGGATTCCACCACCGAGAAGGCCTCGCCGGGTTCCGGCGCGCCATCAAGACCGAGGATTTCTGCCGGAAGCGAGGGGCCCGCTTCGCTCATCTGGGCACCGCGCTCGTTGGTGAGCGCGCGCACCTTGCCCCACTGCACGCCAGCCACGACGATATCGCCGCGCTTGAGCGTACCGCGCTTGACCAGCACGGTTGCGACCGGGCCACGGCCCTTGTCGATCTGGCTCTCGATGACGATGCCTTCGGCAGAGCGGTCCGGATTGGCCTTCAGCTCCAGGATTTCCGCCTGCAGCGAAATGGCGTCGGTCAGCTCGTCCAGACCCATCTTCTTCAGCGCGGAAACCGGCACGTACTGGACGTCGCCGCCCATGGATTCGGTGACGATCTCGTGCTGGAGCAGCTCGTTGAGCACCTTGTCCGGCGTCGCGTCTGGCTTGTCGATCTTGTTGACGGCCACGATCATCGGAACCTTGGCGGCCTTGGCGTGATTGAGCGCCTCGACCGTCTGGGGCATGACGCCGTCATCGGCGGCCACCACCAGCACTACGATGTCGGTCGCCTGCGCGCCGCGCGCCCGCATGGCGGAGAACGCCGCGTGGCCCGGTGTATCGAGGAAGGTGATCTTCTCGCCAGACTTAAGCTGAACCTGATAGGCACCGATATGCTGGGTGATGCCGCCGGCTTCGCCGCCCGCAACGTCGGTTGAGCGCAGGGCGTCCAGCAGCGAGGTCTTGCCGTGGTCAACGTGACCCATGATGGTCACGACGGGCGGGCGCGGCTTCTTGGTCTCTTCCGGGTCATCGGCAGAGATGAAGCCTTCCTCGACATCGGCGTCCGACACGCGCTTCACGCGGTGGCCGAATTCTTCGACGATCAGCTCGGCATCGTCGGCGTCCAGGAAGTCCACCGCACGGACCATCTGGCCCTGCTTCATGAGGAATTTCACCACGTCCGCAGCCCGTTCGGCCATGCGGTTGGCGAGTTCCTGCACCGTGATGCTTTCCGGCACGACAACGTCGCGCGCCACTTTCTCGCGCTCGGCGCCGCCTTGCGTGCGGCGCTGCTTCTCGCGTTCACGCGCCCGGCGCATGGAGGCGAGCGAGCGCTGGCGGCCCTCGTCGTCCTCAACCAGATTCTGGATCGTCAGGCGGCCCTTGGGACGGCGCTCACCGCCATCCTTGGAGCGCGCGACCGGCGCCTTGGCAGCCGGAGCGAGCTTCTTCTTGGCGCGGCCTTCCTCGTCATCACCATCAATGGCACGCGCGTCGTCCTTGGCGCGGGCATCCTTGTCGACGACCTTGCGCTGCGGCTTGGCGGTGTCGGGATCGACGGGAACGGGAATGTCGGCAGGATCTGGCACGGCGGCGCGCTCGGCTTCCGCCTTCTTGCGGGCCTCTGCATCCTTGCGGGCCTGTTCCTCGCGCTTGCGCTGGTCTTCCAGTGCCTTGCGGTCTTCCTCGGCCTTGCGGGCCAGCTCGGCCTCTTCAGCCTTTTTCTTGGCGTCGCGTTCCTCGGCCTCGGCGCGGGCACGGGCGATCGCACGCTGGCGGCGGATCAGCTCCTCCTCCGAAAGTCCAAGCTGCTTGGCCTTGGCGGCCAGCGCGGCGCGCGCCTTGTCGGCGTCGCTCATCGTCTTTCCGGCAGGCGCCGCAGCGTCCTTGGCCGCAGGAGCGCCCGCAGCGCCCGGCGCGATACGCTTGCGCTTCTTCTCCACGACAACGGCCTTCGACCGGCCGCGTGCAAAGCTCTGCTGCACGGTGCCCGATCCGGTGCGTCCGCCGAGGGTGAGGGGCTTGCGGCCCGAAGGATTGCGTTCGTCAGCGTCGCTCATAAACGTCTTTCATCGCGGCTTCGTATCCAAAAGGCATCGACAAGCGCCGCGCCGCAGCAACGCTTTCTGCCCTGTCCGTCCGGCTCTGGCAAAGGTTCGCTAACCTAGCGGCCTTGCCTGCCGTTTCAACTCTCTCGTGCCGGTCGCTCCGCAACCGGCGGGACAACCGCCCGGAAACCGGCCAGCTTGTCCATCAGGACCGTGAACCGGTCCGCTTCAGGCCCCGGTGCGAGCACCAGGTGAACCACTCCGGATCGGCCCAGTGCCCCGCCGAGTTCCTCGGCGGTGAAGCACATGGCAACCCTCAGGCCCGGGGCCGCGCCGCGCGCGAGCTGGTCCAGCTTGCCGCGCCCGTCTGCCGACCCGTCACTCGCCTCGATCCGCCAGGCCGGAACCGGCAGGGCCGTGATCGCGGCGCGCGAAGCATCATACCCCATTGCGAGGCGTCCCGCGCGCCTGGAAAGCCCCAGTGTCGACAAGGCCCGCGCAACGAGCTGTGTCTCGACCTGTGCCGCGAGGTCTTCGGGCACCGAAACCGGTCCCTCGAAGGCCCTGTCGAACGCCTTGCGCCGGACCGCCTGAATGAAGGCCTCCCGGCTGGCACTGATCCAGGCACCACGCCCGGGCAGCTTGGCCGCGATATCGGGAATGATATCGCCACCCGGCGTTACCGCCAGCCGGACCAGCGCATCCTCGTGCGCCGTCTCGCCGGTGGCGATGCAGCGCCGGGTGCGAGGCGCCTTCACGCGCGATTCCCGTGCGCCGCGGCTCACTTGTCCTCGTCTTCCTCCGTGCCCTCGCTGTCGTCGCCGGCATTGATCAGCGTCTCAAGATCAACACCCAGACGCTCGGCTTCAGCCTCCAGCGCAGCCAGATCGAACTCGCCATCATCAGCTAGCGCCTCATCGGCATCGCCGGCTTCATCTTCAACGGCTTCGGCCTCGGCCTCGACCGGCTCTTCAGCCGGCAGGTCTTCCTCCGAAATCCAGCCAGCGGCCACACGGGCCTTCATGATCAGGCGTTCAGCTTCGACCGCATCGATATCGAAGCCGTCGAGAATGCCCGGCTCGCGCACGCGCTCGCCATCGCGGGTCTCGTACCAGCCGCGCAGATCGTCCGGCGTCATGCCGGCAAGATCATCAACCGAGAAGACCTCGTTCTCGCCGAACCGCACCGCCATCGGCAGGGTGACACCGTCGATCTCGAGAATCTGGTCCTCGACACCCAGCTCCTTGCGGCGTGCGTCCTGCTCGGCCGCCTGACGGTCGAGATATTCGCGGGCCCGTGTCTGGATTTCCTCGGCCGTCTCGTCGTCAAAGCCTTCGATGACGGCAATTTCGTCAAGCTCGACAAAGGCGAGGTCTTCAACATCGGTGAAGCCTTCCGTTGCCAAGAGCTGGGCAATCACCTCGTCCACATCAAGGGCTTCCATGAAGATGGCCGTGCGCTCGGTGAACTCTTTCTGACGGCGCTCGCTCTCCTCGACCTCGGTCAGGATGTCGATGGACCAGCCGGTAAGCTGGCTGGCAAGGCGCACATTCTGGCCGCGCCGGCCAATGGCCAGCGACAGCTGGTCGTCGGGCACCACCACCTCGATGCGCTGGTTCTCCTCGTCCAGCACCACCTTGGCGACTTCTGCCGGTTGCAGCGCGTTGACGATGAAGGTCGCCGGATCCGGATTCCACGGAATGATGTCGATCTTCTCGCCGGCAAGCTCGTTCACGACCGCTTGCACGCGGCTGCCGCGCATACCCACGCACGCGCCGACCGGGTCGATGGAGCTGTCATTGGAGATGACGGCGATCTTGGCGCGGCTGCCCGGATCACGCGCCACACGCGGGATCTCGATAATGCCCTCATAGACTTCCGGCACTTCCTGCGAGAACAGGGCGGCCATGAAGTCCGGGTG
>NZ_JBQLZR010000298.1:0-19893 GCF_052168375.1 Glycocaulis sp. | reverse complement strand
CGGACTCATATCGGGTTCGGGCGCGGGTTCTTCGCGCGCCGGTTCCTCGCGCACAATGCCGTCCTGCGCATCCATCGCCCGCAACAGCTCTTCAAGCGCTTCCAGATTGTCCGGGTCTAGGCGCGCCGGGGGTGTGCCCGTCGCAGCGGCCGGTTCATCCTCCGCAGCAGGTGCAGCTTCAGGCTGGCTTGCCGGCATCACCGGCTCGTCGCCAGTCGCTTCCGCTTGAGCGTCCATGGCGCGCAGCAGCGCTTCGAGAGCCTCGATATTGTCCGGGTCGAGACGCGACGGCGAGCCGGGCGGCGTTGCGGCCAGCAGCAAGGTGAGGAAAATCGAACTGACAGGCATGGATGGTGTCCCCTCGACACAAATTCGGGCCAGAGCCAAGCGCGCCAATGGGGCGCGGTCAAGGCAGGCCGTGTCCGCCGCCCGGCGTTAACCGGAATTGACGTTGACGTGAACGTAAACTTGGCGGACAGTGTGAGTCATGAAATCCGCCGCGTCTGCCGAGACACTCTATTCGATCCGCGACCTAGCCGCATCGTTCGGCGTGACGCCGCGTGCCTTGCGCTTTTATGAGCAGCAAGGGCTGATCTCACCACGCCGCAAGGGCGCAACCCGTCTCTACACAGCGGCGGACCGCGCGCGCCTCATCCTGATCCTGCGCGGCAAGCGCGTCGGTTTTTCGCTGGCCGAGATCAAGGAAATGCTCGACCTTGAAGCGGTCGAGCATGCCGGGCGCGGTCATCTGGAAAATTCCATCACCCGCTTCCGCGCGCGGATCGAGGACCTGAAACGCCAGCGTGATGACATAGATGATGCCATCAGCGAGCTGGAAGCGGGCTGCGTCTGGATGGAGGAACGCCTGCACGACCGTGAACCGCCAGAGGACATCAAGCGCCGCGCCAGAGCCTTCGAGGCGCTGGCTGCGGCCCGCCTGGTCCAGTGGTCGGTCGGACCACCAGACTAGCTGACGCTTTCCCGCCTGCCGTCAGGCGGCGGGCTCTCTCACTACCAAACACACCTCACTGCCCATACCCGTACCGGAGATACCCCTCATGCCCAGCTATCGCGCACCAATCCGTGACCAGCGCTTCGTCCTCAACGACGTGCTGAATGTGCAGCAATACGGCAATCTGCCCGGCTTTGCTGATGCCAGCGCGGACATTGTCGATGCCATTCTCGAGGAAGGCGGCAAGTTCTGCGAGAACGTGCTCTACCCCCTCAACAAGGTAGGCGACCATGAGGGCTGCCAGCTCCAGCCCGATGGCGAAGTGAAGGTTCCGGCCGGCTTCAAGGAAGCCTATGACCAGCTGACCGAAGGCGGCTGGACCGCGCTCTCGGCTGATCCCGAATATGGCGGGCAGGGCCTGCCGCATTACCTCAATCTCGCCTTTAACGAGATGGTGACCGCCACCAACATGGCGTTCGGCATGTATCCGGGTCTGACGGGCGGCGCCGCGCAGGCGCTCCATGTCGGCGGGTCGGACGAGCAGAAGCGCCTCTATCTGCCCAAGATGATTTCCGGTGAATGGTCGGGCACGATGAACCTGACCGAGCCGCATTGCGGCACCGATCTTGGCATGTTGCGCACCAAGGCGGTCCCGAACGGCGACGGTACCTACAGGATTTCCGGCCAGAAGATCTGGATCTCGGCCGGCGAGCACCCGATGAGCAAGAACATCATCCATCTCGTGCTGGCACGGGTGGAAGGCGCGCCGCAGGGCGTGAAGGGCATTTCGCTCTTCGTCGTGCCGAAATTCATCCCCGACGAGAACGGCAATCCTGGCAAGCGCAATGGCGTGAAGTGCGGCGGCCTCGAAGAAAAGATGGGCATTCACGGCAATGCCACCTGCGTCATGAATTATGACGAGGCGACCGGCTGGCTCGTTGGTGAGGAGAACAAGGGCCTGCGCATCATGTTCGTCATGATGAACGAGGCGCGCCTCGGCGTCGGCCTGCAGGGCCTCGCGCTCACCGAAACGGCCTACCAGTACTCGCTGGCCTTTGCGAAGGACCGCATTCAGGGCCGTTCACTGACGGGCCCGAAAAATCCGGATGGTCCGGCTGACCCGATCATCGTCCACCCCGATGTGCGCCGCATGCTGATGGACCAGAAAGTGTTCGTCGAGGCGGGCCGCGCCTTCACGCTCTGGACGGCTCTGCAGGGCGATCTTGAACACAAGGCCGAGGACGAGGCGACGCGCACCAAGTCGGGCGACTACATGGCGCTGCTGACCCCGATCGTGAAGGCCTACCTGACCGACAAGGGCTATGACAGCGTCTCCAAGGGCCTGCAGATCCATGGCGGTTCGGGCTTTACGCGTGAGTGGGGTATCGAGCAGCTGCTGCGCGATGCCCGCATCACGCTGATCTACGAGGGCACGAACGGGGTTCAGGCGCTGGACCTGGTGGGCCGCAAACTCGCCATGAACGGAATGCGTCCGATCAACACCTTCTTTGCCGAGATGGACAGCTTCGTTGCCGACAACAAGGGCAACAAGGAGCTGGAGCCCTTCCTCGACGGTCTCGCCGCCACCAAGGCGAAACTGCAGAAAGCGACCAACTGGCTGGTCGAGAAGGGTCTGGAGAATTTCGACAATGCCGGCGCGGCATCGACTGATTACCTCCACCTCTTCGGTCTGACCTGCTTTGCCTGGATGTGGGGCATGATGGCCAAGGTCTCGCTGGAAAAGATCGCGGAAGGCTCTGACGATCCGATCTATGCCGGCAAGCTGGTGACGGGCCGCTACTTCCTGCAGCGCTGGCTGCCGGACGCCGATGCGCACCTGGCCAGGATCGAGGCCGGTGCCGAGACCATGATGGCCCTGACCGCCGATCAGTTCTGATTTTGACCCTCACCCTTCGATATGGCCGATGGCCTTCCCGGGGTGAGGGCTGAAACCCGAAACACGATACTACAGGAGACGACCCGCATGTCCGCCAATGCCGCCGCCATTCTGGCCAATCCGAAACCGTCCTGGCTGGACCAGGAGGATGTGAACATGTTCGACCACGCCGTGCGTGGCTTCCTCGAAAAGGAATGCCTGCCGCATGGCGACCGCTGGGAGAAGGAAGGCGCGGTCGACCGCGAAGTCTGGACCAAGGCAGGCGAAGCCGGCCTTCTCTGCCCGGCAGCGCCGGAAGAGTTTGGCGGTGCGGGCGGTGACTGGCGCCACGACTACGTTTTCCACATGGCCGTGGCAGAGCTGGGCGTCGATGGCTGGGGCGCAAGCCTGCACAATTCCATCGTCGGCCCCTATGTCTGGCACTACGGCACGCAGGCCCAGAAGGAAAAGCTGATCCCCAAGCTCATTTCCGGTGAGTATGTGGGCGCCATCGCGATGACCGAGCCGGGTGCAGGCTCCGACCTTCAGGGTGTGAAGACGACCGCGGTGAAGGATGGCAATGGCTATCGCATCAATGGTGCGAAAACCTTCATCACCAATGGCGGCACCGCCAATTTCATCATCGTCGTGGCAAAGACCGATCCGAAGGCCGGCGCAAAGGGCACCTCGCTCTTCCTCGTTGAAACCGACGGGCTGGAAGGTTTCCGCCGCGGGCGCAATCTCGACAAGGTGGGCCTGAAGGCTCAGGACACCGCCGAACTTTTCTTCGAGGACATGTGGGTGCCTGCCGATGCGCTGCTGGGCGAAGGCGAAGGGCTGGGCTTCATCCACCTGATGGAGCAGCTCCCGCAGGAGCGTCTGCAGATCGCCGTTCAGGGCGTTGGCATGATGAAGCGCGCGCTCGCCGAGACCATTGCCTATGTCAAGGACCGCAAGGCGTTCGGCAAATCGATCATCGATTTCCAGAACACCCAGTTCAAGCTGGCCGAGCTGAAGACCAAGGCAACCATCGCAGAAGTTTTCTGCCAGCACTGCTCCGACCTGCTCATTCAAGGCAAGCTGGATGCGTCGACCGCTTCCATGGCCAAGTACTGGGTCACCGACATCCAGTGCGAACTGATTGACGAGTGCGTGCAGCTTCATGGCGGCTATGGCTTCATGAATGAGTACCCCATCGCCCGGATGTGGCGTGATGCCCGTGTGCAACGCATCTATGGCGGCACGAATGAGATCATGAAGCTCCTGATCTCGCGGACGCTGTAGGGATGAAAGGCGCTCCTCTCACATCAACGCTTGCCGGTGTCCTCCCCCGTTTACGGGGGAGGTGTCAGCGTAGCTGACGGAGGGGGGATATGCGCGCTGAAGAGGCAAGATCACGCCCGCTGGCCAGGCGCCTGCGTCACGAAATGACGAAGGCCGAGACGGTCCTTTGGACAAGGTTGAAGGGGCGGCAGGTGAATGGCTGGCGGTTTCGACGCCAGCACCCGGTTGGCCAGTATGTGGCTGACTTTGCGTGTCTGGAAGCGGAGTTGATTCTTGAGGTCGATGGCGCAACTCATTCAGCGGAACGGGAGTTGAGGCACGATGCCCGCCGGACAGCTTATCTGGAGGCCAATGGCTGGTCAGTGCTTCGGGTCTGGAACACTGACATCTACGAAAATCTGGGCGGGGTGATGGATATGATTTTCGCCGCTCTTCCCCCCCTCGGCCCTTCGGGCCACTCCCCCCGCAAGCGGGGGGAGACACCCGCCGACGCTAATGGGTGTTCCCTGAACAAGGGAGGCATGGATGTCTGAACACACCGCCACGATTTCCTGGGCGCGCGATGGCCAGGATTTCGCCTCCAACCGCTATTCGAGGCGCCATGACTGGCACTTCGATGGCGGCGCGGTGGTGGCCGGATCGTCAGCGCCCTCATCGGTGCCCGTGCCGATGTCGGACCCGGCCGCAATCGACCCGGAAGAGGCCCTTGTGGCGGCCCTGTCGAGCTGCCACATGCTGTTCTTCCTCGCGCTCGCGGCGAAGGCCGGCTTCACCGTGGACCGCTATCACGACAAGGCTGCCGGCACGCTCGGCAAGCGCGCCGATGGCCGGGTGGGCATGACGGGGGTGGAGCTTCGCCCCGAGATTGTCTTTTCCGGAGACCGCCTGCCGGACGACGCCGAGATAGCAGCCCTGCACCACGAGGCCCATGAACGGTGCTACATCGCCAACTCGGTCAGTTTCGAGGTGGTGGTAAAACCTGCCGCAGCTGGGGGCCAGACATGAAGCCGGTCCTGCTTGCCGCAAGCCTAGTCGTTGCAGCCTGTCTGGCAGCCTGCGAACCGGCCGCCGAACCTGTTTCCGGTGACGACCTGCAAGAGCCGGTGGCCAGCGAAGACGCGCTTAGCTTCTTCAACGACCGGTTCGCCGGGCGCTGGGGCATGAGCGAGGCCTGCGAGGCCGAAGGCCTGTTCACTCTGACCGCCGGTAGCTGGAACCTTTACGAGCGCAGCTGCGAGGTGCTGGAGCTTGGCCGGGACGGCGAGATGAGCTTTGCCCGCGTCTCCTGTACGGCTGAAGGTGAGCGCGAGCCGGACAAGACACTGACCTTGAGGGCCACCGGCCCGGACGAAATCACGGTGGAGGACGGTCATTACGACTGGGTCCGATACCGCTGCCAATAAGAAACCGCCAACAGGGAGTTTCCCCATGACCGACGCCTATATCTACGACGCCACGCGCACCCCGCGCGGCAAGGGCAAGAAGAACGGAACGCTGCACGAGATCACCGCGCTGCAGCTGGCGACCCAGCAACTGGAAGCCATCCGTGATCGCAACAATCTCGACACCAGCGTGATCGATGACGTGATCCTGGGCTGCGTGTCGCCGGTGGGCGAGCAGGGCGCAAACATTGCCCGCGCAGCGGCCCTCAATGCAGGCTACGCCGAGACCGCGTCCGGCTTTCAGGTCAACCGCTTCTGCGCCTCCGGCCTTGAAGCGGTGAACCTTGCTGCGGCGAAGGTGATGTCGGGTGAAGCCGACATGGCCATTGGCGGCGGCGTGGAAGCTATGAGCCGCGTGCCGATGGGCTCTGACGGCGGCGCGATGGTCGTCGATCCGGAAATGGCGTTCGACCACTACTTCGTGCCGCAAGGCATCTCGGCGGACCTCATCGCCTCCAAATACGGCTATTCACGCGACGACGTGGACGCCTATGCAGTCGAGAGCCAGAAGCGCGCCAAGAAGGCCTGGGACGAGGGCCGGTTCAAGAAATCGGTCGTGGCGGTGAAGAACCAGCTCGGCCTCACCCAGCTTGACCATGACGAATACATGCGCCCCGAAACCGACATGCAGTCGCTGGCGAGCCTGAAGCCGGCTTTCCGCGATCTGGCAGCTTTCGTGGGTCTGGATAACGTCGCCATCCAGCGCTACCCCGATGTCGAGAAGATCAACTTCGTCCACCATGCCGGCAATTCGTCCGGCATCGTTGATGGCGCGGCTGCCATCCTGATCGGCACCAAGGAAATGGGCGAAAAGCTGGGCCTGAAGCCCCGCGCCCGCATCCGCTCCATGGCCTCCATCGGTTCAGAGCCGACCATCATGCTGACCGGCCCGGCCCCGTCTGCGCGCAAGGCGCTCAAAAAGGCCGGCATGAACCCGGAAGACATCGATCTTTACGAGATGAACGAGGCCTTCGCGGCTGTCGTCCTGCGCTTCATGGAAGATCTCGGCGTCCCGCACGACAAGGTGAACGTCAATGGTGGTGCCATCGCCATGGGTCACCCGCTCGGCGCAACCGGCGCAATGATCCTCGGTACGCTGCTCGACGAGCTGGAACGCACCGGCAAGGGTACTGCGCTGGCTACGCTCTGCGTCGGCGGCGGCATGGGTACGGCGACCATCATCGAACGGGTCTAGGGCCATGGCTGGCGAAGAGGAAAAGCCCGAATCGTCGGACAGCGAGAGCAGCTTTGCTGCCGGCTTTCCGATCGGCATCGGCACCGGTATCGCGATTGGCGTCGCCCTTGGCGTGGCGCTGGACAATATCGCGATCGGTATTGCTCTCGGGGTGGCCTTCGGCGCTGCCCTGTCGCCGGCATTTGGCGCTGCACGAACCCGCTCCGGAAAGACAACACGCGATGGCGCCGATGACGGCGCATCCAAGGAGGAGAACTCCCAATGAGCTACACGCATTTCAAATTCGAGACGGACAAGGACGGCATTGCCTTGATCACGTTCGACAGCCCGAACGTGTCGATGAACGTGCTCTCAGCGGCCGTGATGGCCGAGCTGGGCCAGATCGTAGACAAAATCGGCTCTGACGATGCCATCAAGGGCGCGGTCATCACCTCCGGCAAGAAAGCCTTCTGCGCGGGCGCGGACCTGTCCGAGCTGGGTGCAGGCATGATGGACCTGAAGGGTCTCTCCGAAGAGGAAGCCAAGCAGAAGCTGTTCGACACAGCCTTCCGCCTGAACTCGCAGCTGCGCGCGCTGGAAACCTGCGGCAAGCCGGTCGCTGCGGCCATTAACGGCCTCGCACTTGGCGGCGGCTTCGAGGTGACCCTGGCTTGCCATTACCGTGTGATGGCGAACGATACCGGCGCCAAGCTTGGCTTGCCGGAAAGCCTTGTCGGCGTTCTGCCCGGCGGTGGCGGCACGCAGCGTCTGCCGCGCCTTGTCGGCGTGATGAATGCCGCCCCGGTCATGCTGCAGGGCAAGCAGCTGGATGCCGACACTGCCAAGCAGCAAGGCGTCGTGCACGAGGTGGCACCGGTTTCCGAGATCGTGGCGAAGGCCAAGGAGCTGGTGAAAGCCAACCCGCTTGGCTCCAAACAGCCCTGGGACCAGGACAAGTTCAAAATCCCCGGTGGCGGCCCCTTCCACCCGCAGGGCATGCAGATTTTCGGCGGCGCGTCCCCGATGCTGCTGAAAGAGACCTACGGCAATTATCCGGCCCAGCGCTACATCCTGTCGTGCGTCTATGAGGGTTTGCAGGTGCCGATCGATGCGGGCCTTCGCATCGAGAGCCGCTATTTCACCAAGCTGCTCATGCGCCCGGAAAGCCGCAACATGATCCGCTCGCTCTTCCTGTCCAAGCAGTCGCTGGACAAGGGCAGCCGCCGCCCGGCCGGTCAGGAGAAATCCGAGATCAAGAAGATCGGCGTTATCGGCGCGGGCTTCATGGGCGCGGGCATCACGACCGTTTCGGCCCAGGCCGGCATCGAGGTCGTCCTGATCGACGTCAACCAGGAAGGCGCCGACAAGGGCAAGCAGCACGCGGTCGACTTCTTCGCCAAGGGCGTCAAACGCGGCAAGATCAGTGAGGAGAAGGCCAAAAAGCTGGCTGACCTCATCACCGCGACGACCGACTACAACGCCCTCAAAGACGTTGATATGGTTGTCGAGGCGGTGTTTGAAAACTCCGACCTGAAGGCCGAGATCACCAAGAAGGCGGAAGCCGTGATGCCGAAAGGTGCCATTTTCGGCTCGAACACCTCTACCATTCCGATCAGCTCGCTGGCCAAGGCTTCCGAGCGTCCAGAGCACTTCATCGGCATCCATTTCTTCTCGCCGGTCGAGAAGATGAACCTTGTCGAACTTATCGTCGGCGAGAAGACGGGCGATCTCGCGGTCAGCCGCGCGATCGATTTCGTTGGCAAGATCAAGAAGACCCCGATTGTCGTTGCCGACACGCGCGGCTTCTACGCCAATCGCTGCGTGATGCGCTATATCGAGCAAGGCATGTACCTGCTTACCGAAGGCGTGAAGCCGGCCCTGATCGAGAATGCAGCCAAGATGGCCGGCATGCCGGTCGGCCCGCTCTCGCTGCAGGACGAGGTGGCCATTGATCTCGGCTACAAGGTGCTCCAGCAGACCAAGAAGGATCTCGGCGACCAGTTCGAGGACACGCCCAATGCCCGTGTCATCGAGAAGATGTACGAGCTTGGCCGTTATGGCCGCAAGAATGCGAAGGGCTTCTACGTCTATGAAGAAGGCGGCAAGCGCCTTTGGGATCAGCTCGACCAGTTTGCCCCGAACGGCAAAATCCTGCCTGCGGACGAGCAGCCTTCCGTTGGCGAGATCAAGGACCGCATCCTCTACGCTCAGGCGATCGAGGCGGCTCGCACCATGGCCGAAGGCATTGTGGAAGATCCGCGTGAAGCCGATGTTGGCTCGATCCTCGGCTGGGGCTTCGCGCCCTATACCGGCGGCGTGATCTCCTTCATCGATACGGTTGGCACGGACAAGTTTGTCAAACGCGCCGACGAGCTGGCCAAGAAGTACGGCAAGCCGTTCGAAGTGCCCCAGCTCCTTCGTGACATGGCCGCGAAGAAGGAAACCTTCTACGCCCGCTTCGCACCGAAAAAGGCCGCCTGATCCATCAGGTGATCGCATGACAGGAAAGGCCGGGCAGCGATGCCCGGCCTTTTTTGTTTGACGATCACTGCCTGTGCGCGTTTCACCGGCGAAAGCCGGTGCCCAGCATTCATGGTTCCCGGCGTTCGCCGGGAAAACGCGAATTGAGGAAACAATAAGCCGCAGAGTTGACTTAAACGCTCAACCCCTTGATCGCCTTTGACCGTAATTCTTCGAGCCTGTCTGGCGGCGTCTTGAACAGGCGCCGGGCCTTGAGGTCCATCATGCAGGCGACGCCCTCGATGGACCACAAGGGTTGGCCCGTCACCGGGTCCAGCATCCAGTGGACGAGCGAGCGCACATTCTCGTTTGCCCCGATAAGCCCTGAGCGCATCAGATAGCCATCGCCCGCGCGCGGCAGTCGGCGATAGACGATACGTGCTTCAAGAAGGGCGCCGCCGAGCTCCAGCGCCTCGCCCTCGCCATGGGCGGACCACTCCTCGGGGAAGCCGTCGCGGAAATGGATCACGCTGTCGGAGGTCTTGCCGATGGCCGCCTCGGCGCGCATGCGTCCGAAAATATCAGCGTCCTCGGCCAGGAAGCGGCCCCGCCCTGTGACGGCCATGCCGAGCGTGTCGGCGAGCGCGAGCGATATGTCATCACGCGGCGTGGCGGCGGTGAGTGTTCGCGGCGTCATCTCTGCCGGACGCTCGATACGCAGGGCTTCCAGCCCGTCTCGCAGGCGCGCGGACCAGTCGAACGCCTTTCCGGTGCGCGGATCGCAATGGTCGAGCCGGATGAGGAAGCTTGCTGCCGGACGCTGCTTTACCGTGTGCTCCATGACCAGCGCCAATTCCACGCCATCGTCACTGGTGCCGGTGACGCCGCCATGAATGACCAGCGGAACGCCAGCGTGGCATTCGGCCAGATAGCGAACCTGAAGCTCGCGGACGATCAGGGTGGCAATGGCATCGGCGCGGAAGGCGTGGCGCATGCCGGCGAGGTCGCACAGCGTGCCGACCGCCTGCATGGCCTTGGCGATGTAGAAGCGCACATTCATGTGCCCCAGCTCATCGCACTCCCAGGCATTGGCATTGCCGCGCCACAGCTCTTGCATGCTGGCCTCCCGCCCGCTCGAATTGGTAGCTGAAACTAGGACGGTTCGCCGTCCCGCGTCACCCCGCTGCGCAGGCCGCGCAGCGCCCGTAATGCTCCAGCACGGAGCGGGAAATCTCGAAGCCTTCTGGCGTGTGATCGGGCAGGGCCGGAGCGTGCTGCTCGCGCACCGTGCCGCAGGCTTCGCAGATGAAAAGCTCGGCAATCTCGTCGCCATGGCCGTGGACGCACGCCATGTACGCGTTCAGCGCCTCTACCCGGTGGGCCAGTCCGGCCTGTGTGAGGAAGTCGAGGGCACGGTATACCGTGGGCGGCTGCGCGCTCCCATCGGGCTTCAGCGCGGCCAGCAAATCATAGGCCTTCACCGGACTTCCGGCATCGAGCAGCAATTCCAGTACCCGCTTGCGCAAGGGCGTGAGTGACAGGCCGCGTTCGGCGCAGAGCGCATCGGCGCGGGCAAGCTTGGATGCCGTGCTGGTGTGCGTGTGTCCCATAAGTCTCACCGATACAGCGATCGCGGCAAAAGCGCGAGCCTTTCTGCATATGGGTGCAGCCAGCAGGCTTGCCAGCCGGTGTTATGTAATAATATGACATGCCGCAACGATATAACATAGCGCTCGCTTGCCTGTCCGGTGTGGCGGAGGCGCTGGCCATTCCACGGAGAGATCATGTCAAGCTTGCGCAATTCCCTGTTTCTGGCGGCGAGCGTGTCCGTCCTCGCAATGACGTCCGGCCCTGCCCTCGCGCAGGCCGGCGATGAGCCCGTCGAGGTAATCACCGTTACATCGTCTGCGCTGGAAGTGGACCGCAGTTCTGCAACCGGATCGGTCGATGTGCTCGACCGGGATGATCTCATCCGTGACATGTCGGGCAATATCGCCCAGACTCTCGAGCGCCTGCCGGGCGTGTCGACCACCTTCTTCGGCCCGGCCTCGGGCCGTCCTGTCATTCGTGGCCTCGGTTCGGAGCGTGTGCGGGTGCTGATCAATGGCCTCGATGGCCTTGATGCCTCGACCTCCAGCCCTGATCACGCTGTTGCCGTTGATGTTCTGGGCTCCACAGGCGTCGAGGTTCTGCGCGGCCCGGCGGCAATCGGCTTTGGCGGCGGCGCGATTGGCGGCGTCGTCAACGTGTTCGACGGACGCATTCCTGAAAGCCTTCCTGAAAACCCGGTCTTTGGCGAGGCCTATCTCGGCGCGACCTCTGGCAGCGATGCGCGTGAAGGCTTTGTCCGCGGCGGGTTCGTGTTCGGGCAATTGGTGACCCAGGCCGAATTCCAGCGCCGGGAAGCGGGCAATTACGACATTCCGGGTTTTGCGGAGTCAGCTCGCCTGCGCGCACTCGAGGAGGAAGAGCACGATCATGACGATGATGATCACGATCATGACGATCACGAACACGAGGAGGAGGAAGAGGCGTTCGGCTTTGCGCCCGACACCGATTTCGTCTTCGAATCCGGCTCGATCGGCAGTTCCATCGTCGGCCCCTGGGGCTTTGTCGGTATCGGCGTGAAGCGTACCGAGGCCAACTACGCCATTCCCGGTCACGAGCATGCGCATCATGAGCATGACGACGAGGATCATGATCACGACCATGACCACGACCACGATGAAGAGATGGCGCCTCGCCTCGTGATGGAGCAGACGCGTGTCGATCTGCGCGGCGAAATCGCGCTCGAGGGCTTCTTCAACCGTGTGCGCTGGTCGTTGGCTCATTCCAACTACGTCCATGCCGAGGTCGAAGGCGACGAGCAGACCATTTTCGACAAGGAGGGCATGGAAGCCCGCGTGGAACTGCGCCACGGTCACGGCGACACCCGTCAGGGCGCGTGGGGCGCAACTGCGCTGACTCAGGACTTTGAGGCCATTGGCGACGAGGCCTTTATCGAGGCGGTTACGACGCAGGATTTCGGCCTGTTTGCGACAGAGCGCTGGGACTTTGACAGCTGGGGCGTCGAGATCGGTGCCCGCGCCGATACGCGTGAACTGACCGCCCAGGCCGCAAACCGCCGCTTCAATTCGGTCTCGGCCTCTGGCGCGCTGTTCCTGCGCCCGGCTGAAGGCTGGTTCCTCGCCGGAACTCTGTCGCGTTCCGAACGTGCACCCAGCGATGTCGAGGTGTTTGCCAATGGCCCCCACCTGGCCACCCAGGCCTTCGAGGTCGGCAATCTGAACCTCTCCACGGAAGTTGCCTGGTCGCTGGAAGGCACGGCTCGCTACACAGGCCAGAACGGCTTGAGCGCGGAAGCCACCGTCTTCTACGCCGACTATGACGGCTTCATCGAGCTCTTCCCCACGGGCGCCGAGGAAGATGGCCTGCCTGTTCTCGAATACCGCCAGGAAGATGCCCGCCTCTACGGCTTCGAGGCCCGGATGAGCGTGCCTCTGTTCGACGCGGGCGGCTTTGCGTTTACTGGCGAGGCAAGCGCTGACTATGTCCGCGGAGAACTTTCCGATGGCGGCAACCTGCCGCGCATCTCGCCGATGTCGGCATCTGTCTCGGTCGAGGCCGATAACGGCCCGCTCTCACTGCGCACAGAAGCGCGCTTTGTCGCTGAGCAGACGGATATCTTCGCGACCGAACTGCCGACCGACGGCTACACCCTCCTGCACGCGGATGCGCGCTGGCGCCCGTTTGCTGACCGCGATGTGCAATTCATCGTGGCTGTCCGCAACATCACGGATGAAGAAGCGCGCATCCACTCCTCCTTCCTGAAGGATTTCATCCCTCTTCCGGGACGCAATGTGCGTGTGGCGGTGTCGACCCGCTTCTAGAGGCCCAGGCTTGGCAGAAGGCTTGCATGCAGCCCCGTACGAAACGTGCGGGGCTGTGTTGCCTTGGCATGCTGCCTCCGCTAACACACCTCAAACCGTTTTCCAGGGGAATAGCATTCATGGCCGACGCCAATCAGGGTAAGCCCGAAGTCAAGGGCACGCTTCCGCTTTACAAGAAGCCCGAGCCGCTCAATCTGCAATCGCACAAGGGCATGGGCCTGAAATATGGTGATCGCCCGTTCGATTTCCTGAACGAGACCCATTTCGTGCCGCTGACGGCGGGCGAGATTGCGACCGCTTCGGCGCACTACCCGGTCATTTTCCTGGGTGATGCCCGCTTGCCGGTGGCCGTGATGGGCCTCCAGCAGGGCATGAACCTGTTTGTCGATCCGGCGACCGGCCTCTATGAGCCGATGCGCTACATGCCGGGCTATGTCCGCCGCTATCCGTTCGTCTCGGCGATGCACACCGAGGAAAGCGACCGGTTCACCGTGTGCGTGGATTCCGCTTCGCACCTGATGTCGAAGAACCCGGACGAGCCTTTCTTCGACGACAATGACGAGCCGACCGAGTTCACCAAGAACGCCATCGAATTCGTGCGCATGTACGAAGGCGAGGCTGCGGCTACCAACATCATGCTGAAGCGCTTCAAGGAGCTGGACCTGTTCGAGGAACAGACCACCCAGTTCCAGCCGCGCGACGCACAAGGCCAGCCGACCGGTCAGGCCCAGACGATTGCCACCTATTGGGGTATTTCCGGCGAGAAGATGCGCGCACTGCCGGCCGAGACGCTCGCCGAGCTGCGCGACAACATGTATCTGGCGATCATCTACGCCCACATGATCTCGCTCGCCCAATGGGACTTCATCCTGACGCGCGCCCAGATCCGAGCCAATGGCGTGGCGTCTGCCAACGTGCCCAACACGATGAGCCCGCCGCCGCCTGAAGCCTGAGGCCTGGCTGACAATATTGCGTAACTCGTCAATGGCGGCTCCTTTTCGGGCCGCCATTTTCGTTTGCCTGTGCTCCGGCTGATCACAAGGTTGTCAGGCCACTCGTTGCACGTGACGCACGCAGCTATATCTACAGGCCAGTGCGGGCTTAATCCCGTTTTCAGCCTGCCGACAGAAGACAAGGGGAGCCTGCCCGTGTTGCGTGCGTTTTTTGCCGGATGCCTGGCCGTGATTGCCCTGGCTTCGGGTCAGGCCTATGCCCAGGCCGCCAGCGGCCCGATGGTTGATGCAAGCCTTGTCAGTGACCGCATATCGGTGGCTCCTGGTGAGACTTTCCACCTGGCGCTGCATCAGGAAATCACCCCGCACTGGCACACCTATTGGCGCAATCCCGGCGATAGCGGCGAGGCTACGCGGCTCTATCTCGACCTGCCCGAGGGCTGGAGCGAGGGTGAAATGGTGTGGCCGGCGCCGCGTACCTACCCGCTCGGCCCGTTGACCAATTACGGCTATGAGAATTCCGTCACCCTGCCAGTGCCAGTTACCGTACCGGCAGATGCTGCGCCGGGCCCGGTCACGATTACCGGCGAAGGTACGTGGCTCGTCTGCGAAGACATCTGTATTCCAGAAGATGCGACCTTCGAGATCGAGCTGGAGGTCGGCGCCAGTACAGTCGACCCTTCGGGCGCCCGCCTGATCGAGGCGGCCTATGCTGCAGCGCCAGACGGCGACCATGGCTTTACGGCCGGTCTTGAACTGCGCGATGGCGGCCTTGTGCTCACGCTGGCAGGCGATGCGCTCGCCGGTGGTGAAGCCTCGGTGCGCGATCTCTACTTCTTTCCCTATGATGGCGGCGTCATCGCCCACAATGCCCCGCAGCCCTACCGGCTTGGTGAGGGCGAGGCGCGCATGGATATCGCGACCGGCTTTCTCACCCGTAACGCGGTCAATGCCGACTATGCCGGCGTGCTGGCCTATGAGCAGCGCGAGAACGGCAACTGGGTGCGCCGGACGGCAGAAATCACAGCTATCGCCAATGAGAGCCTCAACGCGCTGCCTGCCCCGGCCGCAGCGCCCGCCTCAAGCCTCGATGACGGGACAGGCCGGGCCGCGCCTGCAATGGGCTTCTGGCAGGCGGCCCTGCTGGCGCTGGTGGGCGGCCTGATCCTGAACCTGATGCCGTGCGTCTTCCCGATCCTGTCCATGAAGGCGCTGACAATCGTGCAGAAGCGCGGGGCAGAGCGCTCCGAAGCCCGCGAACTGGGCCTGATCTTCGGCGCGGGCGTCGTGCTTACTTTTCTGGCGCTTGGAGGCGTGGTGCTCGCGCTGCGGGCTCTTGGCGGCATGGAAGTCTGGGGCTTCCAGCTCCAGGAGCCGGTTGTTGTCGCCGGACTGGCTGCACTGATGTTCCTCATCGGCCTCAATTTTCTGGGTTTCTTCGAGATCGGCACGTCCTTGCAAGGTGTGGGCGGGCAGGTTCAGGGCAATGACCGGGCAGGGGCGTTCCTGACGGGGGTGTTGGCCGTCTTTGTGGCCGCGCCCTGCCTTGCGCCTGTGATGGCGAGCGCGCTTGCGTTTGCTCTGGCCCAGCCGCCTCTGGCTTCACTCACCATCTTCGCCTTCCTCGGTGTGGGTCTTGCCCTGCCTTTCGTCATTGTCAGCTTCGAGCCGCGCCTGCTGGCTTTTCTGCCGCGCCCGGGCGCGTGGATGGAACGCTTCAAGCAATTCCTCGCCTTTCCGATGTTTGCCACGGCCATCTGGCTGATCTGGGTGCTGAGCGTGCAGACCGGCGCGCAAGGCGTGTTGTGGGTTCTGGGGCTCTTCCTCGCCATCGGTTTCGCCGTCTGGGCGTTTCGTATGCCGGGCCTGGTATCGCGTGTTGCGGGCCTTGCGGGCGTCCTGCTGGCAGCCGGTGCGCTCTGGTCCACAGCCGGGCTGGAACCGGCGACCGCCTCTGCGGGTAATGAGGAGTATGAAAACTGGAGTCCGGAACGCGTCGAGGCCCTGCGCAGTGAGGGCCGGGCCGTGTTCGTCGACTTCACCGCTGCCTGGTGCGTGACCTGTCAGGTCAACAAGCTGGGCGCGCTTGCCGATGGAGACGTGCGTGACGCCTTTGCCCGGAACGATGTCGCGCTGCTGCGGGCAGACTTCACCAATCGAGATCCGGTCATCGCGCAGGTGCTGGCCGACTATGGCGCTCCCGGCGTGCCGTTCTACCTCATGTACCCGCAAGGTGGTGGCGAACCGGAAATCCTGCCGCCTTTGCTGACCGAAGCCATCATGATCCGGGCGGTGGAAACCGCCGTCCGCGAGTAGTGCCAATCCAAGCCGCAATCTTTGACCTGAGGAGACCTACCAACATGGCCATTTCCCGCCGCGCTTTCACTCTCGCTGCCAGCCTGCTGGCCGCCACCACGTTCAGCTTCGGTGCTGCCCATGCCAACCCGGTTATTGGCGAGCGCGCACCCGATTTCACGGCCACGACCGCGACGGGCGAAACCGTGTCGCTGTCCGATTTTGCCGGTCAGACCGTGATGCTGGAATGGACCAACCACGGCTGCCCCTACGTTGTGCGCCATTACGGCGGCAACATGCAGGCCCAGCAGGACGCCGCCGCGGAAGCCGGTGTCGTCTGGATCCAGGTGATTTCGTCTGCGCCGGGCGAGCAGGGCCATGTCAGCGCCGAGGAAGCGCTGGCCCTCAATGAAGAGCGTGGCGCCAGCAATGTCGCGCACATCTTCATGGACCCGGAAGGTGTGATCGGCCGCGCCTATGACGCCCGCACCACCCCGCACATGTACGTCATCGATGCCGAGGGCACGCTGCGCTATAATGGCGGCATCGACGACCAACCCCGTCCGCGCGACGGTGACCCGGCTCCCATCCCCTATGCCCAGAACGCGCTGAACGCCGTACTGGCGGGTGAAGAGGTCGAAATGCCGGAAACCCAGCCCTATGGCTGCAATGTGAAATACGCCGGCTAGTCAGCCACCGGATTTCCTGGAGAGCGACCCGTCAGTTCTGGCGGGCCGTTTTTCTATTGGCTTGCCGGGCAGGATGGCGGAAAGCCGGTATCGGGGCCCTCGGTCTCTACGTCCGCGGCAATGATGACCGCGTGGGAGAAGGTGCGCGCCAGTTCGCGGTAATCGCCCGCGCTTGAAGGGTCTGCCTCCAGCGCCTCGCGGCGCGCAGCCGCATCGGCGGCCATGCCGCGGAAGATGCAAGGCAGGTCTGCCGGTCCGCCGGAGGCCTGTATCGCATCGCCAAGCGCATGCGCATCGCTTGAGAACCGTGCGGTATCGGCAAGAAAGCTGTCCTCTGCGCCAATTGCCAGCACAGTGCCGGCTTCAAGGCTTTGTGCGCGTGCCTCGGCCTCGCCTTGCAGGCGCTCGGCAAGTGCGATCAGACCGGCTGCGTCCTGCGCCGAGGCGCTGCCCGCCGCCAGGCAGGCGGCGATTGCAACAAGGGCGAAGGAGCGAAGAGCGTGCATCATGGGTCTGGCCTTCAGGGCTGGGACAACTACTTGCAGGCATGCAAGGGGCGGGCCGCTTGAAAGCCGCGCCTGCAAAGGCTACTCCGGCCTTCCTTTCTGGACCGTTTCGCGGTCGCGTCTCACGGATCACACCCATGGCCAAAGAAAAGAGCTTTCGTCCCAAGGCCCGCCGTCCGCGCGGTTTCGAGGACAGGGCTGCCCATGTGATCCGCGCCGAACGTGCCCTCGTGAGCGCCGCCTCTGCTGTCTATGAGCGCTGGGGCTTCGAGCCGCTGGAAACGCCTGCCTTTGAATATGCCGATGCGCTGGGCAAGTTCCTGCCCGATGAAGACCGTCCCAATGAAGGTGTCTTCGCCATGCAGGATGATGACGGCCAGTGGATGGCGCTGCGCTATGACCTGACCGCGCCGCTCGCCCGTTTTGCGGCGGAAGGCTTTCAGGATCTCGTCAAACCCTATCGCCGCTACCAGTTCGGCGAGGTATGGCGCAATGAAAAGCCGGGTCCGGGCCGCTTCCGCCAGTTCGTCCAGTGCGACGCGGACAATGTCGGCGCATCTGGCCCCGCCGCCGATGCGGAGATGATCGCGCTGGCCGCTGAGGTGATGCGCTCCGCCGGGCTGAGAGATGATGAGTTCGTCATCCGCGTGAATGACCGCCGCCTTCTTGATGGCGTGCTGGAAAGCCTGGGATCTGCCGACCAGACGCGCCGCATGCGCGTCCTTCGCGCCATCGACAAGCTGGACAGGCTGGGCCTGGAAGGCGTGGAGCTGTTGCTGGGGCAGGGCCGCAAGGATGAAAGCGGTGACTTCACCGAAGGAGCGGGCCTGGACGAGGCGGGCCGCGCGCGCGTTCTCGGCTTCCTTGAAGCCTCGAAAGCGGGCGGGACGCGCGCTGAGGTGACCGCGCGTCTTGCCGGTGCCGCAGGCGAAACGGTGGCCAGAGCCGGGGTCGAGGCGCTGGGTGAGATTGATGCGATCCTCTCGGCGCTCGGCGTACCCGAGGAACTGGCGGTGTTCGATCCGTCGGTCGTGCGCGGCCTTGGCTATTACACAGGCCCGGTTTTCGAGACCGAGCTTCTGGCGACCCCCACCTATCCCGATGGCAGCCCGATGCAGTTCGGCTCGGTCGCGTCAGGCGGGCGCTATGATGATCTCGTGGCCCGCTTCACTGGCCAGCAAGTGCCCGCCACGGGCTTCAGTTTCGGCGTCAGCCGCTTTGCCGCCGCGCTCTCCGCGCTGGGTCGTTTGCAAGGGGCAGAGGCCGCACCGCTGGTTGTCGTCATCGCTGCCGACAAGGCCCGCATGGCAGACTATTTCGCTTTTGCCGCAGAACTGCGTGCCGCTGGCCTGCGCGCCGAGGCCTTCACCGGCAATGGCAATATGGGCAAGCAGCTCAAATACGCCGACCGGCGCGATGCGGCCTTTGCGGTGATCTGCGGCGAGGAAGAGTTTGCGAGTGGCACAGTGCAGGTGAAAGACCTGAAACTGGGCGCGGAGCTCGCCGAATCCATCACCGACCGCGACGAGTGGAAAGAGCAGAAGCAGCAATTCACCGTGGCGCGTGCAGAGCTGGTATCGGCGATCCAGTCGCGTCTGTCCGCCCGCGGATCATGATGCGCTGCCGCAAAAACGAAAACCTGCCTTGCACAAAGGGGTTGACGCAAACCTGTCACTTGAGTCACGGTGTTTAACAGACAGGGCCTGACCGTCTTGTCTTCTTGAGTGACGGCTCTGGGGAGGAGACGTCTCTTATCGACCAACCAAAATTTCAAAGCCCGGCATCTTGCGATGCCGGGCCTTTTTTTATCCTACTCGCCGCCCGCCAGTTCGGTGTCCCGGCGCTGGCTCATGATGCGCTGGCCTTCGGCCGAGTTCAGCCAGTCGGTCAGCGCATCGCCTTCGAGTCTCTCGCCATTGACGGTCACTTCCAGACGACCGTCGCGCTCGGTAACCTGCACCTGACGGCGGCGGACTTCACGGGTTTCGCCCGTCTCTGATTCCCAGTGCGGCGCGTCGGCGTTGGTGCCACCATGGCGCATCACGACCACGCGGGTCTCACCGCTCCCATCCTCGCCGAGAAACACGGCGTGTTCCTCGCGGAACTCTGCAATGCGCGCTTCGAGGCGCTCACGGGTTTCGATCAGCTCAGCGCGCTCCTCGGCAGTCATCGGACGCGTCTCGCCGTTACGCGTGATCTCGCCGCGCTCCAGCGCTTCATCAATACCCCGGAGGCCGGCTTCCATCCCGCGCGCGCCGGCGCGAAGGCCGATAACACGGGCGCGTTCGCCTTCGCGGCGGGCCACACGGGCGATTTCGCGTGCGCGTTCACCTTCGGCGCGGGCAAGGCGCGCAGCCTCGCGGGCGCTTTCA
>NZ_JBQLZR010000297.1:0-5312 GCF_052168375.1 Glycocaulis sp. | reverse complement strand
CAATCTCCACGGTCCTACCATAGCCCGAGCGCCAACCGGCGTAAACGACGGTGCCCTGCGCCGCTGCAGCGATAGGGGTGCCCCGCGCACCGGCAAAGTCCCGCCCGGTGTGGAAGGCCGGACGGCGTGTGAACGGATCGATACGCGAGCCATAGGGGCTGGTATCGCGATAGGGGCCGGAAATCGGAAGGTTGAGCGGCGTCGCCGACAGGGCGCGCTCCAGCTCTTCAAGTTCCACGAGACGCGAGGCGATACGCGCGACGCGGGCGTTGAACGGATCGGAGAGGTCGAGGCCTTCACCGATAAGCGAGGCATTGTCGATGGCCACGAACGGACCGCCTGTTCCTTCATCGCCCGAACGGCCTTCGCGGACAACTTCTTCGAGGCGAAGGCCGGTAAGGCGAAGGACTGCACGAAGGTTTTCAAGCCGGGCCTCGGCGGACTCTTCTGCGCGCGTGAGGGCCTCGTCCTGATCCGTCATCAGGCTGGCGACCCGTCCTTCCGCGCCGCTGCCGTCGGTTTCGTGCGATGCGGTGCGCAGGAGGGACTCGCGCGGCTCGGTGTCGGCAACACCGGCGGCCATCAGGATGCGGCCATTATCGAGGCTGGGGCTTAAGTGTTCCTCGCCGATCTGGAGGTCTTCGGCAAAGTCGAGCAGGCGGCGGACCGTATCGTGACGGACCTGAAACTCGCCGGCAGTCCGGTCAAACGCATCGCTGCGTGATTCCAGGAAGGCGATGGCTGCCGCCTCGGCGGCGCGGGCCTCTTCCAGCTGGGCCTGATAGGCGGAGATGGTTTCGTTGAAGCGGGCCGAACGCATCATGTCCGACCGGCCTTCCAGCAGCATGTTGACCGTCGAAATGGTCAGCCAGATGGCGATGCCGCAGGCGACGGCCAGAGCCCCCACCTGCATTTCCGTGGTAATCGCGAAATAGCGTACCTGACCATCACTGCGATGGTATATCTGCCGGTCCGGGAAGCGCTGTCTGATCAGCTCCCAAGGGCCAGCGAGAAGACGTTTTACCATGCGCTCCCGCCCGGTTTTTCGTGGAATATCCCGCCTCGAAGCCGAAACACTCGCACAGGAATGTGACAATTTTCAACCAGTTCCGTGCAATCGGATGCAACCTTCAGGCCGGTTCCGCGTTGGCGCCCGGTATCCTTTTGTTAATTCAATGTGTTAACCGTCTATTACGGAAGCAGCGGCTCGTAGAAATCCGGCTCGAGTCCCGCTTCTGCGCGGGCAATCGCATTAACGGGCAGTTTCAATCCGCCCCGGAATCGTTCGCGCACCAGGCGATGAAACGTCTCGCGTGTATCAACGCCGCGTTTGGCACACACATGGTCGAGCCAGCGCCGTCCGGCCGCGACATGACCGATCTCTTCGTTATAGATCGTGGTCAGGATGGCTGCGCTGGTTTCATCACCTGCGCCCTTCAGCCGTTCGATCATGCCGGGCGTCACGTCCAGCCCGCGCGCCTCCAGCACCAGAGGCGCAATGGCGAGCCGGGCCGCTATGTCGTCTGCTGTCGAGATGGCGGCGGACCATAGCCCGTCATGGGCATCAAGATTGCCATAGGCGCTGCCGAGTTCAGCCAGCCGGTCCTCGACCATCAGGAAATGGCGCGCCTCGTCATCGCCAACACCGATCCAGTCATTGATGAAGGCGTGGCGAGCCTCGCCGTCCAGTTCCGGCGAGCCGGAAAAGCGGGCGACCATGTCGAAGGCAAGGTCAATCGCATTGAACTCTATATGCGCCAGCGCGTGCAGCAGGGCCGCGCGGCCCGCCTCGCTGTTGAGCCTGCGGCGCGGGACGGCGCCTGGCGGCACGAGGCGGGGGCGCTCCGGCCGGGCGGGCCGTTCCGGGACACGGACCGGTTCTGCGGTTTCGGCCGCCAGCTCGCCCTGCCGCCAGAGTGCCGCGACCTCACGGGCCCGCAAGGCCTTGGTTGACGGACCGGCGGTCTCAAGAACGCTGATAGCGGCGCTGGCGACCGAAAGGCTCACAGTCAGCCTTTCACGGCGGCAAGAACCTCGTCGACATGACCGGGCACTTTCACCTTGCGCCACAGGGCTTTCAGCTTGCCGTCCGGGCCGATCACGAAGGTTGAACGGTCAATGCCCCAATAGGTCTTGCCGTACATCTGCTTTTCCTGCCATGCCCCGTAGCGTTCGGTCACATCGCCTTCGGCGTCGGAGGCGAGTATGACCTTGAGATCATGCTTGGCGCGGAACTTGCCATGTTTCGCAGCCGTATCCTTTGAAACGCCTACGACAACTGCACCTGCCGCCTCGAACTCGTCAATTTTCTCGCTAAACCCGATAGCTTCCTTCGTGCATCCCGGAGTGTCGTCCTTCGGGTAGAAATAGAGAACCACCGTCTTGCCCTTGAAGTCTGACAGCGAAACGGTTCCTGCACTGTCGGTCGGCATCGAGAAATCGGGGGCCGCATCGCCGGGCTTGAGGTTGCTCAATGGTTTTCTCCCTTGTCTGCCTGATGGCTGGCTGGTTCTTGAAAGGGCAGATGTGGGTGCCGGTGCGCTCGCGTCCAGTGGCCCGATGAAAAACAGGTGCCCGTGCTAGTCCGCAGCGCCCGCCTTTTCCTTGTCTACACGCTGGAAGCTGTTGCTGTCCTGATGGCGCTGGCCATTTTCGCAGCGGCCGCACTTCTCTGGCGCCTGGCCAGCGGTCCGGTGGATGTTGACGCTGTCGCTGCCGGCCTGCGCCCCGCTATTGCCACTGCGCTGGGCGGCGAGGAAGCGAGCTATGCCAGCGCCAGCATCGCCTACGCTCCCGATACCCGTGCGCTCGTCGTCAACATGAACCAGCTGCAGGTCGCAGGCGCTGATGGCTCCGT
Organism: Glycocaulis sp.; assembly: GCF_052168375.1. Taxonomy (NCBI): domain Bacteria; kingdom Pseudomonadati; phylum Pseudomonadota; class Alphaproteobacteria; order Maricaulales; family Maricaulaceae; genus Glycocaulis; species Glycocaulis sp. The sequence goes on along the minus strand of NZ_JBQLZR010000297.1, from coordinate 2,455 downwards.
CCTGGCAACCGCCGAACGTGTCGAGCTGGCGCTGGCGCTCGACCAGCTTGTCATCGGCCGGGTGCGCCCGGTGGCGATCAACGCGGTGGGCGGGGTCTATACGGTGCGCCGCGATGCCTCTGGCGAGTTCAGCGCGACGCTCGGCGGACGCACAGCACAAGCCGGAGATCAGGGGGGCGGAAGGGAAGCCAGCGCCCTGCTTGGCCGCTTGCAGAGCGCCAGCATCACCGGAGCTGAACTGCGCTTCGAGGATGCCTTGAGCGGGCTTGATGCGCGCTTCACCGATGCGGGCGTGACGGTACGCCGGGCAGACGGGGCGCTGCGTATGGCGGCCAGTGCCGGACTGCTGGCTCCTGCCGGTATCGTGCCGGTATCGGTTGAGCTGGAAACGGGTGCAGGCTTCGAGACCGTGTTTCTCGCCTTCTCCACGCAAGGTCTTGTCCCGGCGACGCTCGGCAATCTGCACGGAGCCTGGGCACAGCTGGGCGCGATCGATCTGCCTCTCGATTTCGAGCTGGTCCTGGATGCCAGCCGGAGTGACGGCTTGCGCGCGGTTGAGTTGCGGCTGGACGCTGATCAGGGGGCCGTCCGTCAGGGCGAGGAAACCCTGGAGATTGCGTCGGCGGAGATACGGGCGTCACTGGATGCACTCGCAGGCGAGCTGGAACTGCGCCGCCTCTTCCTCGCCTCCGACCGGCTCAACCTTGATGCATCAGGGCGCCTGTTCGACTTTGCAGGCTACGATAATGCGCTGCCATCACAGGCGCGCTTTGCGCTCGATCTCGGTGAAGGCGGGCTGGAACTGCCCGGCATTCTGCCCGGTCCGGTCGCCTGGACTGGAGCTGCCTTTGAAGGACAGGTCGACACCCGTGCCTTTGAAATGCTGTTCGAGACGGCCAGCGCGCAATTGCTGGGCCTGGAAGCCGGTTTCACCGGACGGCTGGCCCTCGACCCGACGCCGGAGGGGCGCCGACCGGCCATCCTGCTGGAAGGCGGGCTGGATGGCATCGTGCGCAAGGACGCTGTGCTCGCCATGTGGCCGGTGGATTTCGCGCTCGGTGGCCGGGACTGGGTGGTGGCCAATGTCCTTGGCGGTGAAGCCCGCAACTTGCGCGCCCGCATCGACATCCCCGCAGAGGCCTTCCTGGCAGGCATGCTCGAAGACGAGGACCTTTCCGTCACGTTTGACTATTCCGGCGCAACGGCGCGTTACATCACCACGATGACACCCCTGACCGGGCTTTCCGGCTCGGCAGAGCTTCGCGGCAATTCGCTGGTCCTGCAGGGACGTTCAGGGCGAATTGGCGACCTCCAGATTGACAGCGTGACGGTCGAGATTCCCCGGTTCAATCCGCGTGGAGCAAGAGCTCGCTTCACCGGTGAGGGGCGCGGGTCATTGCCGGACTTCGTGGCGTTGCTCGACCAGCCGCCACTGCAACTGGCCAGTGATTACGGCTTTGACCCTCAATCGCTGGAAGGCGAAGGCGCGGTCAGCTTCGAGATTACCCGTCCGATGCTGCGCAACGTTCCTTATGAGGATATCGGCTTTCTGGTTACGGGCAGGTTTGCTGACGCCGCCGGACCTGCCGGATTTGGCGACATACGCTTTACCGATGGCGATCTGAGTTTCCGGGCCGATAGTGAGGGGCTGGAGGCCAATGGCGACGTGCGCATCGGCCGCTCGCTTGCCCGTCTGGAATGGCGCGAACGCTTCGCCTTGCCCGAAGGCGAGCCTGGCACCCGCATCCGCATCGTCTCCGATGCCGATACACGCGATCTCGATCTGGCCGGCATTCCGGCGCGCGGGGTGATTGATGGCCGTATCGGTCTTGATGCGACGTTTATCGGCAACGGGTTCGACTTCAGCCGCTACGTGGTGATGGGCGACCTTACCGATGCGGCCCTTGTGCTTCCCGAAGATCTCTGGACCAAGCCGCGCGGCATGCCGGCAGCCCTGGAAGTCGTGGCCGAGCAATCGGCGACCGGCGGCGTGGAGATCAGCCGTCTCGCCGTGCTGGGCGATGATCTCGATATTCGCGGCCAGGCGAGCCTTGCCTCTGACGGGCGTCTTCTCTCGGCGCGGTTTAATCAGGTGAATGTTGCCGGGCGCGCCGATCTTTCTGTCACGGCCGGACGCCCTGAAGGGGGCGACGGCCCGCTTGAGCTGAACATTTCCGGGCGCTTTCTCGATGCCAGCGATCTGATTTCCAACCTCATGTCCGGCGGCCTGTTCAGCGGTGATGGTGCCGGATCGGTGGCCCTCATTGCCGATATCGAGACGGTCCAGGCGGGCGCTGTACGCTATGGTGCAGTCGGGCTGGCCATGCAATCCAATGCCGACGGCCTGCAGAGCCTGAACCTTCAGGCCGCGCTTCCCAGAGGACCGGTCTCGCTCGCCCTGGCCCCGCAGCCCGATGGCACACGGCTGCTGGCCGCCTCCAGTGCCGATGCCGGC
>NZ_JBQLZR010000296.1:0-3967 GCF_052168375.1 Glycocaulis sp. | reverse complement strand
CCCGATGCAGACATCACGCAAGGCCGGAACAGCCGGGGCCCGCTGGCCATCGAGGACATCGAACTGGCCCTGTCCGACCCGCGCCTCGCCGCCCTCGTTGGCGAGGGGGGAGAATGGACAATCATGCTGCTAGCCGATAATAGTCAGATCAGAAGACTGCGGCGGGGGGACGAGCTGCAGGGCGGGTGGACCGTATCCGATATTTCGTCTGTAACCGTGCGCCTGGCGCGCGACGATGAAACCCGCGATCTGCCGGTTTTTCCAACACTGGATAATACACCATGAGACGTGCGCTACTGCGATCCCTGATGCCGGCCTTTGCCCTGCTCGCAGGCTGTGCAACGGCGTCGCCGGACGGCACATGGGAAGAGTTCAACGATATCGACACGCTGCCCGAGACCCGCATCACGGGCGCGACCCCTTGGGACGAGCCTGAACAGCTCCTCGATCCGGCGCCCGAGCAAACCGATGCGGTCGGCCGGGTGACACGGCGCCCTGTCATGGGCAGCCGCGCAACCGCTCGCCCCGATGCCCCCGCAGGCGGCCTGCCGGCCCTGTCTGGCCCGCCCGTCAGCGTAACCGTGCCGCCGCTTTCGGTGCCGAGCTTCATCAACGTGGTGTTCGGGGAAATCCTTGAACAACCCTTCGTCCTCGGGCCGGGTGTGCCGGAGATGGAGGAGATGGTCTCGCTGCGCACCGTCCAGGAGATGGAGCGCACAGTCTTCCTCGACATGGTGCGCGATGCCCTCACTGATTACGGGCTCGCGATTACCTATAGTGAAGGCCGTTTCACCGTTTCAACACGCAGCGATCTGCGCAGCCAGCTGCCCCAGCTTATCACCTCGCGGGCACGGCGCGGCGCACCGGCGAGCATGCGCCCGGTCATCCAGTTCGTTGAGCTTTACGCCATCGATTCAGCTGACATGCAGCAGATCCTGACGCAGGCCCTGCCCGGTCAGGACACCGTCTCTATAACGGTCAACCGCCAGCATAACTATCTCACCCTTCTTGGCCTGCCTGGCGATGTCGACGCGGCTCTGGCAATCATCGAGCAGATGGACCGCCCGCGCTTTGCCGGCACCGATGTCATCCAGTTCGAACCGCGCAACTGGCAAGTGACGGAACTCGCCGCGACGGTGCAGGAAATCCTCACCGCTGAGGGCCTGATGGTCGCCGGCGGCGTGAACTCCATGCGGGCTATCACTCTGCTGCCTGTCCGCCATACCAACCAGCTTCTGATCTTTGCGCTGACACGCGAAGGTGCGCAGCATGCGCTGGCCGTGGCGCAGGATCTTGACCGCGCGGCCTCGCGCTCCGAAGCGCGCTCTGCCTTCGTCTATCAGGCGCAGTATTCCGAGGCCGAACGCCTGGCCGAGCTCGTGTCCGCCGTTCTGAACATCCAGTCCGGCCAGACCGTTTCCGGCTCCAGCGAAACGTCCGGGCAAGGCGGCGAGGAAGCTTCCACCCAAGCCCCTGCCGCGCCCGCGCAATCCGGCGGCGGCGATCCGGACCGTAGCCGCATGACGGTTGATGCCGTCGGCAACCGCCTGATCTTCTTCGGCACGCAGGCCGAGTACGACCAGATACTGTCACTCATGCGCCGGGTGGATACGCCCGAGCCGGAAGTGATGATCGAGGTGACGATTGCCGAAGTCACGCTGACAGATGAGTGGGATTTCGGTCTTGATGCAGTGTTCGACAGCGAGGCTGCCGCCAGCTTTGCCGCCCGGATCAATTCCGGCGGAGGCCTGAGCGGCACTGTGCAGACCGGTCAGGTCACGCTGTCCGGCTCCACCGGTGCCAGCAACAGCCAGATTCATATTCTCTCCACGCCGCGCATCGTGATGCGTTCGGGCTCGGAGGCATCTGTACAGGTGGGTACCGACGTTCCGATCATCACGTCCCAGCGGGCAGGCCAGACGCAGGTTGGCGGCTCCACGGACGTGCTGCAGAGCGTGCAATACCGCTCCACCGGTATCATTCTGAATGTCCGTCCGCGCGTTTACAGCAATAACCGCATCGATCTGGAGATTGAACAGGAAGTCAGTAACGCCGAACCGAACGATACGGCGGACATTGCAAGCCCGCTGATCTCCAACCGCAGCATCTCTTCCGAGCTGACCTTGCAGGATGGCCAGACGGCGGTGCTGGGCGGCCTGATCGAGAACCGGTTCACCCGGGGGCGTTCGGGCATACCTTTCGTGCAGGACATTCCTTTCCTCGGTGCACCGTTCCGCAGCGACCGGCTGAGCGCCGGGCGGACCATGCTGGTGGTCTTCGTGACGCCGTACGTCATGCACGACCGCAACCAGCGTCAGGCCGTCGTGGACAATTTCGTCGAGATCATGAACCGCGCCTTTGAGGAGCAGCTTGCCGACCGTCCGACCCTGCGTACGCCGGGCGAACCGCTTCGTATCCGGGCCCGCTCGGACCGGCCGGCTGCGGAATAGTCCACCGGCCCGCCGGGGCCGTTGCCGGAGGCCGTAATTCATGCCGGGCTGGGCCTATATCGTGCTGTGCGGTCTGGCTGCAGGCGGCGTGAACAATCTCGCCTTCGCCGGGATGAAAGGCCGCCACGTCACCGCGGCGCTGACGGCCCTTGGCGGGATTGTTGCCGGCTTCATCCTGATCGAGACCGGCTTTCCTGCCAGCCTTTCAGCGCTTGCCGGCTTCGCTCTTGGAATAGCCGCCGGCGTCAGCATTCTCGACCTGACAGAAGGCGTGGTGGCCGACATCCAGTCCTTTGCCATTGCCGCAAGCGGCGTTGGCGCCTCCCTCCTCTTGGCCCTCCCCGATCAGACGCTGCTGGAAGCGGCCCTCCTGTCGCTTGGCGGCGGCGCGCTTGCAGCAGGCATTCTGTGGGGTGTGGGCGCATGGTTTCACTGGCGGCGCGGTGTACGCGGGCTGGGTGACGGCGATGTATGGCTGGCTGGCGGGGGTGGTTGCTGGGCGGGGCTGATGCTGATCGGGCCTGCATTTCTCGTCTCGTGCATAGCCGCGATCCTGCTCGCGCTTGCCACGGGCAGCCTGAAGGCCCGCATTCCGTTTGCGCCCGGCCTGATGATCGGCTTTGCCGCTGCCGCCGTCTTGCGCATCTCGATCTGGACGGGGTTTACGGTTTAAGCTGGCGCCATGGTTCGCAAGGGTTTCTCTCTGATCGAGGTTCTGGCCGCCGTCGCCCTGATGGCGCTGGCCATCATGCCGCTTTACCAGCTGCAGCGTACCCTGGCGGACGCTGCCTTGCGCATGAGCCGGGCCGGCGAGCTTGCCGACATGGAGCAGAGCGCGCTCGGCCTGATCGCGACGATCAATCCCGACCAGATGGCTGAAGGCACCGAGACGATCGGCGCCTGGACGATGAGCTGGACCAGCGAACGTATCGCCTACAATCCCGCTCCGGACGGCATGACCGGGCGCGGCATCTACTCGATCTCGCTCTATGAGGTGACGGTGACCTTGCGCCGCGATGATCGCGAGCACAGCTTCACGGTGCGCCAGCTGGGCTGGACGCAGACACGCGACATGTTCGGTGACGTGATGATACCCTGACGCCTGTCAGGCACCCGCCGCACGCAAGGTGCACGGCGTATCCGGCTCGACTTCCAGTTCCACGACACGGGCGCGCGGCGTTTCCAGCTGTATAGTGCCGCCCGAGCAGAAGCCTCCGCGCGACAGGATGAAACCGTCTGGCAGATTGAGCGACCAGCCCTCCGGCAAGGTCTCGCCAAGCCGGGTGCGCAAGGTTCCGGAATCGAGATTGCGCGTATCGAGAACTGCCTCGGCGCGCAGATCCTGCATGGCGAGGATGAACTCCCCGACCGTGCTGCGCTCCTGCGCCCGCTCGATCGAACGGATGAAAGCCGGCGCCGAGACCGCCACGACGGTAGCCGCGATGGCTACCGCCACGACCACTTCGATCAGCGTATAGCCCGGCCGGCGCACGGACAGGTCAGAGGCCGACATCCGC
>NZ_JBQLZR010000295.1:0-19318 GCF_052168375.1 Glycocaulis sp. | reverse complement strand
CCATAGGTCACAGAGACATAAAGCGGGTTCAAGGGAGCGAGACGGTCGATGGAATCCCACAGACGCTCTTCCATCGCCTCATCTTTGGGCGGGAAAAACTCGAAGGATATCTGCGGCGCGCCGCTTGTGGGCGCCATCCGGCTTACGGACATGCACTGGCTCCGCCAACTCGAAAACTACATAAAGATATCTTTATGCGATTATCTGACGACCTTCAATGCCAAACCCGTCCGGCCGTTCAGGTCCATCTTGGGGTTTCGCGCGTAAAGCCCTAAGTATGCGGGCGACACGCTGGGCCCGATCAGGATTGAAAGGACATCATCCATGCGCACGACGCGCCTTGCCGGACTGGCTTTCCTTTGCGGGCTTGCTCTGGCCGCCTGCACCACCCGTCCGGAATCGTTGCAGGCAAATGACCCTCTGGAGCCGCTTAACCGGGCCGTATTCGGCTTCAACGCTGCTGCAGACCAGGCTGTGATCGCGCCAGTCGCCTATGCCTATCGTGATGCGGTCCCTTCGCCGGCGCGTACCGGTGTGCGCAATGTCCTGACCAACCTCAACCAGCCTGTCGTGTTCGCCAACCTCATCCTGCAGGGGCGCCCTGGCGATGCGCTGGAAACGGCCGGGCGTTTCGGCCTGTACACGATTGTCGGCGTCGGTGGTCTCTTTGACGTTGCCAGTGAAGCCGAGCTGCCGCGCCACGATACCGATTTTGGCCTGACGCTGGGCCGCTGGGGCGTGGATAGCGGGCCGTACCTGGTTCTGCCCTTCCTCGGACCGTCGAGCGTTCGCGATACGGCCGGCCGCTTTGTCGACCGCTATCCCCACCCGACCTACTGGGTCGAGGACATCCGCGAAACCGAGGCAATCTGGGTCTACAGAGGCCTGTTTGCGGTGGATGTGCGCCTGCAACTGGATGAAACCTTCGCCAGTCTGGAACGTAGTGCCATCGACCCTTATGTACAGCTGCGCTCGGTCTACCGGCAGAACCGGGCGAACGCGCTGGGTCAGGCGCGGGAATACGAGGATCTGCCGGAATTCGACTGACGTGAGGGGAGCCGCGTCGGCTATCAGGGACGGACCCATGCTCCAGACAATTTCCAGACTGACAGCGCCAATCGTGGCGGCCTTCACGATCTTTGCGTTCACTCCGGCCCTTGCGGCCGCACAGACGGCGGACCAAGCCGAGAGTTTCGTCCAGCGCGAGGCCCAAGAGGTCATCGACGCTCTCCAAGCCTATCGCGATGGCGAGCTTGATGAGGCGACCTTGCGCGAGAATTTCCGCGAGCGCGTTGATATTCTGGCCGATGTGCCGCGCATCACCCAGTTCGTGCTGGGCCGATACCGGCGCGGCGCCGACGAGGCCGATCTGGAAGAGTTTTCCGCCGTGTTCCGCGAGTTTGCGATCAATGTGTACGAGCGCGAGCTGGGCAATTACGCCGGTCAGACACTCGAAGTGACAGGCTCGATCACGCGCGCTCCGGGTGACTACATCGTGGAGTCGGTGGTGCGCGCCAATGGCGCTGGCGAGGACGTGCCGGTGAACTGGCGTGTCATGGCTGGCGATAGCGGTATGCGCGTGGTTGACGCCGAAGTGCTCGGTGTGTGGCTCGCCCAGACGCAGCGCGAGCAGATCACAGGCATTATCGGCAATGCGGGCGGCGATATCTCTGCCGCAACGCGTGCCCTTCGCGAACGGACCAACTGATGCTCGCAGACCCTGCGGCGCCGGCCCGGCTTTCCGGGCTGGCTGGCCGGTATGACGCCCTTTTCTGCGACGTATGGGGCGTCATCCGCGATGGTGACAGCCTGATCGCTCCGGCGATTGATGCGCTTGTCCGCTTTCGCGAGGCAGGCGGGCTCGTGTGCCTGGTTTCCAACTCTCCGCGCCGGGCCGGTTCGCTGGAACGGCTCCTGAGGTCAATGGGCGCCCCGGACGGGGTGTGGGACGCAATCGTCACCTCTGGCGATGCCACCCACGCCCTGCTGTCCCGCTTTGCGCCGGGACCGGCCTACAAGCTCGGCCCTTCCTTTGACGATCCGATTTACGAGGGCACAGGGCTGGCGTTTTCTCCGCTCGACGCGGCGCGCGTCATCTCCTGCACCGGGCTGGTAGATTACGAGACCGAAACGCCGGACGACTACGCCGCGCTGCTGGCAGAGGCTGCACGCCTCCAACTCCCCATGGTCTGTGCCAATCCCGACATCGTGGTGCAGGGACCAGGGGGCAAGCTGCTTTATTGCGCCGGGGCACTGGCACGCGAATACGCGGCGCTCGGCGGCGAGACACTTTATGCCGGAAAGCCGCATCCGCCGATCTACGCCCTGGCTCGCGCAAGGCTGGAGAGCCTTTCCGGGCGCACGCTGGCGCAGGACCGCATCCTGGCTGTTGGCGATGGTGTGATCACTGATCTCGCAGGCGCCAACAATGAAGGTGTGGACTGCCTCTTCATCACGGGCGGGATCAATTCCGGCGCAATTGACTGGCCAGACGGCAGGGGCCCGCGCTGGCAGGCCCCCGACCTTGTCTGGTGAGCGTGTCTGGAGTTAGGGACAGGGCTTAAGGCTCGATCGCCCAGACCGCGTCCACATTCACCGAGATAGTGATCTCGCCGGGCGCCACTTCGGTACCGGCATCCATCGAGACCGCTTCAGCGCGAGCATACATCATCGGCATGGGCTGGACCGAACCGCTCTCGCTCATCGACAGCAAGCGCCCGGTGGAAATGCCCGCCGCCTCTTCATAGAGGCCCCGCACCCGGTTCAGTTCACGCACCGCCCGGCGCCGCGCCTCGTCACGCGCCTCGCCCGGATCGGAATGGGTGAAGTTCACACCCTGAAGCTGGTTCGCGCCCGATGCCACGAGCGCATCAATCGTGCGGCCCACGCGGTCCATGTCGCGCACGACGACCCGCACCGTATTGGAGGCTTCATAGCCGGTGATACGCTGCTCGTTATTGTTCCGGTTGGAATCGTACGGCGCATAAACCGCACTCAGCGACAGGCCCGAAGTCTGGATGTCACGGCGTTCGATACCGGCGCGTTCCAGCGCCTCGAACACACCCGCCATGGCCCGGGCATTGGCGGAGAGGGCTTCGGCTGCCGTGTCGGCGCGGGTCTGCGCCCCTGCGGTCACCATAGCCATGTCGGGCGCGATGCGCACTTCGCCGCGCGCGGACAATGACAGCCGGCCTTCCTCGGCCTGCGTCCCCGTGCTGGCCTGTGCAAAGGCCGGCACCGGCATCATCGCCGCGGCGCCAATGAGCAATCCGGCCGCGAGAGCCGCGCCGGTCAGGCGACCACGCAAGGATACACGGGCAATCGGTGAAACATGTCTCATCATCAATCTCCTTTTTCTCAAGCCAGCGGCTCCGCAAAAAAGTGCGCTTCCGCCCGCCAATGAACGAACCGGCGCCGTACCGGTTTCATTTCGAGGGTAATGTCCCCATGGCGTAGAGGCGAAAGCAAGGCAGGCCGGAGGCATGGCCATGACCATCTGGTGACGCTTCAGACCTCCGGCGAACGGGTCTCATCTGTACCGAGTGCCTTGCGGCTAATCAGCCAGACAAGGCCGGCAGACCCGGCAAGGCATCCAAGCGTGATCCACAGAAGCGGGCTGGCACGCAGTATGGAGAGGCCGGCATCGGCCTCGCGCATGAGGCGCCATATCTGGTCGCCGGCAAGGGCGATGGCGACCGGGCGTATCCATCCGGCGGCAAGCGTTCCGGTAAGGGCAGCCTTCATCGATATGCCGGCTGCGCCCGCCAGGAGCGCGCTGCCTGCGCTCGGCAGGACAGGCACGAGACGCAGCGCCGCGGTCAGGGCAATCGGCGCGGCGCGGACCCGCGACAGGATACGGCGCACGCGGGCACGCTGGTTATCCGAGCGCACATGGCGCTCCAGAAAGGCATCTGCCCGTTCAGGGTGCAACCGCCCGAAGGCATGGACCGGCGGGCAGGCGAGCAGCATGGCCGCATAGTAGATCAGTCCGGTCACCGGCCCGAAGGCAACGCCTGCAAGGATGAGCGACAAGGTGCCGGAGGGAATGATGACGAGCTGCGAGATCAGGAAATAGACCGCAAGAACGGCCAGCGCTCCGGCAAGGGTCCAACCCTCCAGCGCGTTGGCGGCAAGGATCGCGTCGAATATGTCCTGCCGGAACCGGATGAAGACCAGCGCGGCGACTAGGCAAATCAGGGCATAGAGGCCCCAGCGGACCAGCGGCACGGACCGCGCAGCCCTGCGCTCCGCCATCAGATATTGACCTTGTTGAAGATTGCCGTCGGCAGGGCGCGGATGATCACCATGATACAGCGCCAGAACCAGGGCGCGTAGACCGTCGGGTGGCCGGGCTTTTCAAGGCGGCGCACGACGATACCGGCAATATCGTCTGGCTTCGCCCAGAGCGGCCCGCCCCGATTTTCGATGCCGTCCGTCATCGGTGTCTCGACAAAGCCGAGGCGCAGATTGACAGCGCTGGGGGCGTTGTCCATCGCGGCCCATTTATGGGCGAGGCCCTGCATCAGGACAGAAAGGCCCGCCTTGGCCGAGCCATAGACATAGTTCGAACGGCGGCCCCGGTCCCCGGCAACCGAGCTTGCCGTCAGGAGCACGCCGCGCGCGCCAGCTGTCTTCTCCAGCACCCGGGCAGCGGCCAGCACCCAGTGGACGGTACTGGAATAATTGATCGTGATGATGGCATCGGCATGCGCCGGTTCCTGTTCGGCGCGGGACTGATCGCCCAGCGAGCCGTAAAAGACCAGCACCGTGTCCAGCCCGCCCATCGCCTCGCTGGCACGCATCAGAAGAGCGTCGCAGTCCGAGGTGTCAGCCAGATCGGCGACGAGCGTGCTGACATGGCTTGCACCGCGCGCACGCAAGTCCTGCGCATCGCGTTCCAGCGCCTCGCCCGTGCGGCCGGAAAGCGTCAGTGACGCACCGCCCTCGGCCAGACGCCGGGCGGTGGCGGCAGCCATCGCCGACAGGGCGCCCAGAATGATGATCTTGCGGGCCGGTTCAGTCGTCATGTTGCGTCACCCTTCGCCAGAAATCGGAATTGAGCGCCGGATCGCGCATGGCCTCCAGCTTTTCCCAGTAGGGATAGCCGGCGCGGAACATCCCCGCTGTCATGCGGCCGTCCTTGGCCGGATAAAGCCGCCCGCCAGCATCGCGGACAATGTCATCAAGGTCCGCCAAAAGCGCCAGCGTGGTCATGCCGCGATTGGCAAAATCGAGCGCCAGTGTGACGCCCGGTGCAGGGAAGGACAAAAGGCCGGGCGAGGCCTTCGCGCCAAACGTCTTCAGCACGGCGAGGAACGAGCCCTGCCCCGACGCCGCAATACGCGAGAGCATTGCCGTGGTTGCGGCTTCGGCGGCCTCGAACGGCACCACCGACTGGTACTGGTAGAATCCGTTCGGGCCGTATAGCCGGTTCCACTGGCCAATCGTGTCAAGCGGATGGAAAAAGCCGGCATAGTGCACGCGCGCTGCACGCTGCTTCATCAGCTGGCGCTGGCGGTAGGCAAGATTGAAGGCGCGAAGGCTCACCGGGTTGAGGGCGAACGAGGGCGCGTCGACCGGCAGGCTGGGGCCGCCGCTGGCACGGTGCGGAGACAGCCCGCCCGAATAGGACCAGTTGCCGGAGGTGAAGACGCCCTGCCCCATACGGTTTCCGCGCGCGGTGCAGTCAATCCACGCGACAGTATGCTCGTGCGTGCGGGCGCGCATTTCTGCCAGTTCCATGAAATGGTGCACATTGCGCACCGGCTCAATCAGCTGGTCGATGAAGGCCGAACGGATCGGCACAAGAGCAATCTCGGCATCTAGAATGACGCCCGTCAGGCCCAGCCCGCCTATCGTCGCCGCGAAGAGGTCCGGCTCGCTTTCGGGGGTGACCCGGCGCACGCTGCCATCGGAGCGGGCAAGGGTGAAGGCGCGCACATGGCGGCCGAACGTGCCGGCCTGATGGTGGTTCTTTCCGTGCACGTCATTGGCTATTGCGCCGCCAAGCGTGACATAGCGCGTGCCGGGCGTTGTCGGGAGGAAAAAGCCTTGGGGGACGATAACGCGCAGTATGTCATTGAGGCTGGCGCCGGCCTCGGCATGCAGGATGCCGGCCTCCCGGTCGAAACCGATCATCCGGTCGAGGCGCACCATGTCGGCGAGATTGCCGCCCGAATTGAGATTGCTGGTACCGTAGGACCGCCCGAGACCTACCGCGAGTGCGCTGCGCCCGCTGGCCACCGAGGCCTCCAGAATGGCGGGCACGTCTGAAGGCGTTGCCGGGCGCGCGACGTCATGGAAGGCGTCCACGACGCGCCCCCAGGAGCGTTTGCCCTGCTCCTTTTGAAAACGCACACTCATGAAGGCCTGCCCGGTCTGTCTGCCTTTTGCGGGAGCCAAGGGTATAGCCTGCCCCGCCCGGTTTACAACGCCGCCGCGTGCTAGCCGAAACTTGCCAGCGCAAAGGCGATTATGAGCGCGCCGCCCAGCGCAATGCTCAGCCGGTCACGCACGGCAAAGCTGACGGGATCGTCGTCCAGCTCTCCGCGCTGCGCGAGCAGCCAGATGCGCGCCGTCCAGCCGCCGATGAGGACAGGCGCGGCGAGAAGCCAGTCCGGGCTGGAATAGAGATCCGCCGGAAAGGCATCCTCGATGATGTAGAGGCACAAGATGATGATGGCGCCCATCGCGCTCGCCATGCCGAGTGAGAGCGAGAAGGGCGCGTCACCCGCGACATAGCCGCGCCCGCGTATCGCCTCTCCAGGTGCGCCGGCGGCGATTTCGACATGGCGTTTGGCCAGCGAGAGCGAGAAGAAGAAGAACATCGAAAAGCTGAACAGCCAGGGCGACAATTCCGCGCTTATCGCAGCCGCACCGATCAGGATACGGATGGTAAAGAGCGCCGCCAGCAATATCACGTCGATCAGTGGCTTTCGCTTCAGACCGAACGAGTAGGACAGCGTGATGACAAGATAGGCCGCCAATGCCAGCGCCGTCCCGATACCGCCTGCAAAAAAGGCAATTCCCAGCCCGGCGAGAATGAGGACAGGCGCTGCTGCGAGGCCCTTTTCCAGTGCAATCGCGCCCGCCGCAAACGGGCGTGTATGCTTGGAGCGGTGGCGCCGGTCGGCACTCAGATCGGCCAGATCGTTGACGATATAGGTGCCTGACGCAACAAGGCCGAGCGCCAGAAACGCCGCCAGCGCGCTCAGAATCGAAGCCGGATCAAAATAAAGTCCCGACAGAAGCAAGGGCGCAAAAACCAGAAGGTTTTTCGACCATTGGTGCAGGCGCAGGGCCTTGCGCCACGCCTTCATTCTGCCAGGCGCGTTCTCGAAAACCGCCTCGACCCGCTTTCCAAGACCATTGGCCTTGTGCGATGTGGATTTCGAGGCCCCGGCAAGGATGATCCCGTCCGCATCGCGCCAGACGGCCAGATCGGCGCGGCTGTCGCCCGCATAGACATAGCCGTCAGGGAAACGCTCGCGCAGCCAGGCCTGCTTGTCGTGCGCCTTCAGATTGCGCTTGCCATCCGAGCCGACGGCACCGGTGAAGATGCCAAAGCGGGCGGCCACCTGATCGGCGACGGCCTGGTCAGCCGCCGTCACCAGCCAGACCTCGCGCCCCGACGCCTGCTCCTTCGCCGCATAGTCAAGCAGGTCCTGTCGCACCGGAATGACGTCAAAATCGGCCTTGGCGATTTCCGTCATGCGCGCCTTGAAAGCCGCTCGCCCCGACAGGAGCGCAGGCAGCGCGCCAAGCAACTGGAAGGGCGCGGAAAACAGGCGCTCCACCATGCTCTCCGACAGTGTGTCGGTAAGCAGGAGAGTGCCGTCCATGTCGAGAACGAGGGGCAGATGACGGGTCATTGCGCGTCCTTGTCCGGTTCCGGCGCAATGGTCTTCACCTTGGCGAAGGTGAAGTATTTGTGCCCGAGATAGCTCGTCACGATGGGCGAGGCGACGCCTACCAGATGGCTCACTGCTACCGGCTGGAAGGTCCAGCCAATAGCCGGCAGTAGGAAGCGGGCGAGCAGGATCGTCACCAGCCAGACCTGCACCAGCGCGACCACATTCACAAGCGCAAAGCGGACGTATTCGTGCTGCGCGGCGCGTCCACTGGCGTCAAAGACGAAGAGGCGTGTCAGCACAAAGGCCGTCGTCATGCCGGCGAGATAGGCCAGAACGACCGAAATCTCCAGAATCATGAACTGGTTCAGGATGATGTTCGTCACCCAGTTGACGCCTGCGGCAATGCCGCCGGCCAGCACAAAGGTGACGAATTGGCGGCTCATGCGCCGGCCTCCCTGCCACTGGCCCGCGCGATATCCTCAACGAGGATTTTCGCAAAGCGCGCGCTCTCGGACACGCCCCGGTCTTCGGGATAGTAGAAGCAGGTATCTGCGATCTGAAGGCCCGCGACCGGCGTCACATGATCGGGCACTTTTTGTGCAAAGCCGACTTCGCAGACAGGCTGCGCGTAACGAAGACGCCCGACATGGGAGGCGATGCGGTCCTCATCGGTCAGGTCAGGGTTGATCTGCTTGAGATAGCCGAAGCTTTCAGAGACAAAATCTGCATCCGCCATGGAGAATTTAGGATTGTCCTGCGGCATGTAGTAGGGAACGTAGACGACGTGATCGTCCAGCGGGCGCAGATTTGAAAACTCGACAAAGCCCGGAATTTCAATGCCCTGCGTGCTGATATTGACCCAGAAATTGTCCGTCACCGGACGTTTGAGCTTGTGAAGCACGCAGACCACGCCGATATTCCTGATCGCCTCATAGGGCGCGCGCAGTCCGGCATCGGCATCATCAAACATCGCAGGCACGTAGGGCGTCGGAATGGTCGAGATGACGTTGTCCGCGTCGAAACGCCGGCCATCGGCAGCGATGACACCGGCGATCCGGCCATCCTCGATGACGAAGCGCTCGGCGCGCGTCGAATAATGAATGGTGCCGCCCTTCGCGGTAATGCCGCTCGCGAGAGCATTCATCAGCGCTTCCGAGCCACCCTCGATATAGCCGAGGCGCTCTTCAAACAGACTTTTGCGTGAATTGCCGAGCCGTTTGATGCGCTGCCATATCCAGGCCGCCGACACGCTGTCAGCGAGGTGGTAGAATTTCAGCTCCAGAAGACGCCGCCAGAGCTTGTCGTAGGCGGCTTCGCCCGACCAGCCGACAAACCAGTCCCGCGCGCTGATCTGGTCGAGCTTCTGCCAGTCGGAGCGCTTGGTGGAGGTGAACATCTGCAGGCCGTAGCGCAGCTTGGTCACCGGATCGATGCCGGGCGCGGTCAGCAGGGATACCGGATCGCCCCAGCGGATGAGCCGGCCGTCGAGATAATAGCCCATGCGGGTCGTGACCCATTTCATGGCACCCGAAAGCCCGGTCTCGTCCAGAAGCTCCAGCGTGTCGTGATCGGACAGGCAGCAGAAATGGTAGAAGCGCTCTATGGAAAGCCCGTCAAAGTCGAAATGGGCCGCCATGCCGCCGGGGCGGTCATCCGCCTCCAGAATGTCGACGATATAGCCGCGCTTTTGCGCCTGGTGCGCTACCGCGAGCCCCATCGGGCCTGCACCCAGAACCAGCAGGCGTTCGCCTTGAGGATTGGCCATGATGTACGCCTCTTGCCGCGGCTTCAGAATTTCAGGGTTATGGCCGAATAGACCGGGTGGCGGTAGGTCTGCTCCAGCGCCTCGTCCAGCGGGGTTGCCGGCACGCCGAATATGGACGGCCAGTCGATCACCTCGAACCGGTCCGGCGTCACGAGAGCTTCCAGCTGGTGCGTGGTGAAGGGCGGGTTGCGATCAAAGAGCGCATAAACCCGCAGTAGCGTCCAGAAGGCGAAATAGGGGATTTTCACGATAGGCGTGCGCAACTGGTTGACGCTGCGCACCCGGCGGATGAGGTCGATATAGTCAATCGTCTCCTGACCGGAGATATTGTAGGTGCCTTCGATCTCGCGCGTCAGGGCGGCGCCCACGATGGCAGAGAAATCACCGCCATAGAGGGGCTGGCGCAGATAGCGTCCGTGCCCCGGAATGGGAAAGACCGGCGCTTTTTCCATGAAACGCTTGAGCCAGCCCAGATGCTTGCGGTCAAACCAGCCGAACATCAGGGTCGGGCGCAGGATGCAGCACTTGATGCCGGACGCCTTGACCTGTTCTTCCTGCTCTCCCTTGGAGCGGGTGTAGAAATCATCCGCCATCGAATTGACGACCGATGAGCTGACATGAACCGTATAGCGAACGCGGCCCGTCCTGATGGCCTCCAGGCAGAGCCCGGTCGCGATGACGTTGTTGCGCGTGAACTCGTCCGCATCCAGACCGCCGATCTGGGCATGGAGAAGGACGGCGAGATCGCTATCTTCCAGCCGCGCCTGCCACGGGCCGGGTTCAGCCAGATCGGCCTCTATCACCTCGATATCAGGGTGCATCTGGCGCAGGATTTCCAGATTGTCGCGATGCTTGTCCGCCGCCACGATCTCGAAGCCCTCGGCCTTGAGAAAGGGTATGAGGTTCTGACCGACAAGGCCTGCCGCCCCTGTAATGAAAACCCTGTCCGGCATGTCCATCCTCGTCGCACGCTTGCCGGTCGCCTTACCACCTGCCACACCGCGCCACAATACCGGCCGCGCCCCTTTACGGGACTGGCCAAGGCAAGGCCGCTCGGCTAACTGTCAGAACCGGGCCACGATCCTGAAAGCGCACTGATCCGGGCGGAACGCCATGAGCCATTTTCTGCTTCTGCTGATCACCGCGACAGGGTTGGGCGCGGTTCTGGCCCTGTCGGTGCTGACACCGGCGTCTGCGCTGTACCGGCGCGGAATGCGCCCGGTGCTCGCCCTTGGGGCGGGCCTGACCGCCAGCGCGCTGGCCGGCTGGTTGTGCTTCTTTGCCTTTGTCGCCGGGCCGGTTGCCGGAACCATGGCCCAGCTTGCCCTTCTGGCAGGCTTCATTGCACTTGGCTGGTACGGGCGCGAGGCCTGGGCCTCCGGCGACATGATTGCAGATGTTCTTCGCCCGGTGTTGATCTCTCTTGGTGCGGGCGTGATCGTGCTGCTGGTGACGTTCGGCACCCTCGATCCGGAGGAATATTTCGAGAGGGCGTCAAACGCCTGGTCGCACGGCCTGCCCGATGACAACACCCTGCCCTACCTTCTGGCGGAAATGCTGCGCGAGGGTGTCATCCGTTCACCGATGAATGGAGACTGGCTGAGCTCCGACCGGCCGCCCTTGCAAACCGGCATGGTGCTGCTCTACGGGCCACCGGGCCTCTCGCAAGGCTCTGTCCTGATCTATCAGACGCTGTCCACTCTGGTGCAGACCTTCGCTCTGGCCGGGCTCTATATGCTGGTGCGGGCGCTTGGCGGGAACCGTGCAGCCGCATGGATCGCGGTCGTGTTGCTGACTGCCTCACCGCTCTTCATCATCCATTCTGCCTATGTCTGGCCCAAACTCCTGCCCGCGGGACTTCTGTGCGTGACGGCGGCGCTCTTTTTCACCCCGCTCTTGCAACAGGCAGGCGCCCGAACCGGCTTTGGCGCACTTGCCGGCCTTGCCGCGGCGCTGGCCTTTGGCGCGCACGGGGCAAGCGCCTTCGTGCTTGCAGGCTTTGCCTTGGCCGCCCTTGCGCTGCACCGGTTTGCCTCGCTGCGCTTCACGTTTGCAGGGCTTGGGGTCTTCGCGCTGACCTACCTGCCCTGGACGCTCTATCAGAATTTCATTGATCCGCCCGGCAACCGGCTCCTCAAATGGCATGTGGCCGGTGTCATCCCGGTTGATGACCGAACCCTCACCGAAGCCCTCTCCGGCAGCCTGCAGGAGATTTCCGCCCGCGACTGGCTGGTGGCCCGAAGCGAGAATTTCGCCCGCATCGTCGGCGAACCGGTGAACCGTGTGCTGGACACCTGGCGGCTGGTCTTTGCCGATGATCCGGGCGCGATGGCCGGCGGTCTGCGCCTCGCCGACTTCTTCACCTGGAGCGCCGGTCCCGGCATTGCCGGACCTGTCCTGTTCCTCCTGCCCCTTATGCTGTTGATGCGCTCCATGCGTCCGCTGGCATCGGCCGTAATCGCGGCTCTGGCAGTCTGGATACTGGTGATGTTTGAGGGTGCCAGCGCGATCACCCATCAGGGCAGTTTCTATCCCCAGCTCGCCCTCATCGCGCTGACGGCGCATCTGGCCGCCCGCATTGACTGGCGCCTCGGGGCAGCCCTGTGCGCGGTGCAGGTCGTGTCATCAGGCCTTGTCTATTTCGTGTTCAACTAGGGCGGGCCAGAACCGGTGCAGGCGCATGCGCGCTTGAACCCCTGCCAAGGCTTGTTATACCGGCAGAGCCGCCGCCCATACTGACGTGAAACTGGCAAAGGGCCTTCGATGAGGATGGACCATCTCGTCCGGGTTGCCGGTTTTGCCGCCATTGCGCTCGCCTTGGTCTCCCTTGCGCTGACCGCGCAGGCCGTGCTGTCGGCCTGGTCACCCCTGCCCTTCTGGGACCAGTGGGAGCGCGTCACCACCGGCCAGCTATTCGCCAACTGGTTTGCCCCGCACAACGAACACCGCATCGTCGTGCCCAGCCTCTTCTTCATGATCGATTCCAGCCTGTTTGGCGGGCGCAATGTCTTCCTGCTGGTCTCCATCTGGGTGATACAGGCCGTCCACACCGCGCTGCTGATCTGGCTGGCGCGGCGCGCAGGCGCACGCGGGGTCAGCCTGCTCCTGATGGGCGGTTTTATCACCGGTCTGATGTTCGCCGGAGCACAGGTGGAAAACTTCTACTGGGGCTTTCAGGTCCAGTTCGTCCTTGTCTACCTGCTCGCCACGACCTGCCTTGCCATCACCGTGCTCGCCCCGATTGGATGGAAAGGCGATGCCGCGGCCATGATTGCAGGGTTTGCTGCCGCCTTCACCTTCTCTGCCGGGCTGGTGGTCCTGCCGGCGGCCGCGACGGGCGCATTCCTAGCGGGCAAGGGCTGGCGCCGGACCGGCATTCTGGCAGCAGCGGCAATCCTTGCAGGCCTGCTCTACGTTACGGGCCTTGACATGTCGGGGCCCTCATCGGGTGGGTCGAACGCGCAGAACTTACTCAATGTTGTCTACTACCTTCTGGTCTATCTGGGCGGGCCGCTGGGCGATGCGTTCGCGCGCAGCGGGCTTTCCGACATCGCGCCTGCCTTGCGCGACCGGGTGCAGGCGGCACAGTTCTTCGGGATGGCGGGCCTCGGTCTCGCGCTTCTGATGGTGCCCGCGACCCTGCTTCGCGGCGGCACCCGCACGCGCCTCGTGCTTCTCCTGATTGCCGGCGTCGTCGTGGTGGCCGGTCTCCTGACCGGCTTCGGACGGGTCGAGATGGGCGCAAGTCAGGCAATGGCCTCGCGCTATGCCACGCCTGTCCTCCTCTTCTGGGCCACGCTGGGGGCACTGGCCTGGCCGCTGGTGCGCTCCATACCGTCGCGCAACTGGCGCGAGGGCGGCTTCATCGTTCTCGGCGCGGCCTTCATTGGAGCCAACTGGCTTCTGGTCGAGAACCGGGAGGAATGGCTGAACCTTGCCCGCGCACAGGGTGAACGCAGCCTTCGTGCCGAGACGGCCATTCTCGTCGGCGCGCCAGACCGTCCGGTGCTGGCAGGCGTCTATCCGGTACCGGCACGGGTGCTGGAACAGGCCCGTTTTCTGTCCGAGAACCGGCTTTCGGTCTTCGCCTCGGAAGAGGCAGGCTGGCTGGGCACGGGCGTTGCTGAGGCAGGCGAGATTGTCGCCGACGGGCGCTGCACCGGCTCTGTCGACGTGCGCAATGCCCTGCCAGCGCTGAACGGTAGCCATCGCGGATTTGTCCAGCTGGCCGGCTGGGCCTACGACATGGAGGCGGGCGACAGCTTGCGCACCTACGTCATTGCCGGACCGGACGGGCGCGTGCGCGGGCTGGGCCGGCTGGTGGCCGACCGGCCCGATGTCACGGCGGCGGTCAGCCTGGTCACGCGCCTTCGCACCGGCTGGACCGGCCACGCGCAGGCAGACGCGAACGAGACCCTTACCGTCTATGGCGTTCTGGACAGTGGACGCGAGCGGCGTCTTTGCCGTATCGGGGCGATATGAGCGCACCTGCCCCCGCATCCGTTACGGTCATCATCGTCGCCTTCAATGCAGGCACGTTCCTGAAGCCGTGCCTTGATGCGCTGGCGGCGCAAAGTTTTCCCGGCTTCGAGGCGGTGATTGTCGACAATGCCTCGACAGACGGATCGGTCACCGAAGACATCCTGCCCGATGCCCGCTTTTCCATTGACCGGCCGGGTTCCAATCTGGGCTTTGCAGCCGCCAATAACCGTATCGCACAGCGCAGCGGAGCGCGCTGGATCGCCCTTTTGAACCCGGATACGTGCGCTGCGCCGGACTGGCTGGAAAAACTGCTGGAAGGCGCACAACGCTGGCCGGATGCGGCCGCTTTCGGCTCCACCCAGCTGCGCCTTGACGAGCCGGACGTGCTCGATGGTGCGGGCGATGTCTGGCACGCTGCGGGCATTGCCTGGCGGGCGCTGGAAGCCTGTCCTGCGAGCGACAATCCGCCTGAAGGCGAGACGTTTGCACCCTGTGCGGCTGCGGCCCTCTATGACCGGGCGACCTTCCTGCATCTGGGCGGGTTTGACGAAAGCTTCTTCTGCTATTGCGAGGATGTCGATTACGGCTTCCGCCTGCGCCTTGCCGGCGGGCGCTGTGTCCAGCTTGCCGATGCCATCGTCTACCATGCCGGGTCCGGGACGACGGGGCGTCATTCCGACTTCACGCTCTTCCATGGCCACCGCAACCGGGTGCATGTCTTTGTGAAGAATACGCCGGGTATCTGGTTCTGGCTGCTGCTGCCTGGCCATGTCGCGCTCAACCTGCGCATCCTGCAAAAGGCACCCAGCGATGCCTATGCGGTCACCCTGAAGCGCGCCTACCGGGCCGCCTGGGACAATCGCAAGGCAATACTGGCCTCGCGCCGGGCCACACAGAAGGCGCGCAAGGCGCCGGTGCGCGACATTCTTCGCGCCATGGCGTGGACGCCAAAGCTGATCACGCGGCGTGCCGCCCTTGTGGACAAATCGGGCAGACGCATTATTGGTTCGCGGCGCGCGGGATTTGTCTATCCGGCCTCGACAGGGCACCAGCATGACTGACGCAAAACCGACACGGAAAAAGGCCCGGAGCACTACTCCGCGCAAGGCCGCGAGCGCCAAAGCCAAGACGGCAGCGCCGAAAAAAGCTTCCGTCAGTAAGCCGCCTGCCCGGATCGAGGCACCAAAGCCCGCTCCGGCCATAATCGACCGGCATGAACTTGCTGCTTATCACGACACCCAACAGGCCCGCATCAAGGCCCTGACCCACCAGCTCGCCGAGGCACGTGCGCATGGCGAAGCCCTGCAGGAGCTTGCCGCGCTTCAGGCGCGCGCGCTTGATGACATCGAGGCCAAGAGGCTGGCCAGCGAGGCGGGGCGCACCGCCATGCACCGCACGCTTCGCCAGATAGAGACGAGCCTTGTCTGGCGCTATGCGCGCATCGTGCGCGCTGCCGGACGCAGACTTGGTCCTCTGGCACGCCTCAGCGGCCTTGTATTTGGCGGATTTCTCGAACTTGTCAGTGGACGGATTTTCAGCCGTACCGAACGCAAATCACGCCGCAAGGCGCTGATGTATGAAGACCGCGCAGTCATCCTCACAAGCGATCTTTTCGACGCCCAGTGGTACGCCGCCTGCTATCCCGACACGATCGACCATGATGGCGATGCGCTGGATCATTACATTCGCCTTGGTGCGCAGGAAGGGCGCAATCCAAATCCGGCCTTTGACACGGCCTGGTATCTGGCGAGCTATCCAGAAGTTGCTGCCAGCGGGCGCAACCCGCTTGCCTATTACGCCCTGTTCGGCATTGCACAGAAGCATGCGGCCAGCCCGCGCTTCGATACGCACTGGTACAAGATGCACAATGCCAGCCATCTGACCTCCGGCATGACGCCCCTGCAGCATTACATTCATGCCGGTCAGTGGATGGGCCTGTCGACACAAGCCAGCGATGCAGCGCGCGCCCATGCCGTGCCGTCGCCCGGCAATGCTGCGCGTATCGCGCCAGAGCCAGCCTTGCCGGCCCTCAAACCCGTCAGCCCGGCGGAGCATTGATCCTGTGCCCGTTCACGCGCCCCTGAAAAGCCAGACAGGCTATGGCGAGGCCGGCGGCGTGATCTGGTCGCCCGGTAGCGCGCTGGAAATTGGCATTACCCTGCCCGGCTGGGCGCGCAAGGCACTGCGGCGCGAGGATGTCGACGTCATCCTGCTCATCGAGGCGCCGGGGTGTGACCGTGTGCTGGAACCCGTTATCCGCCTCGATTTTGGCGTGCATGCCGAAGGCGCGCTGCTGCAATGGCCCGTCGATGGCGCGGCAGCGATGAGCCAGGGCGTCCGCCTTCGCCTGCCGCAAGGCCTGACCGGCCTGTCGCTTTGCCCTCACACCGGCCCCTTCACCGCGCGCGGCCTTGCCTGCCGCCTCGTTCCGGCGCGGACGCCGCGCGGGCGTTTCGAGCGGGTGCTTTTCGAAGTTTCAAGCGGCACGGAGGGCGGGCTTGGCCGGCTGAAATCACGCGGGCCCATGATCGATGCCGATGCAGCTCATACGGGCAATCTTGCCCTCGATCACCGGTCCGGCGCCTTCCACAGCTCCACCAGCGATCCGCATATCGTCTTTGAACTTGATGCCCCGGTCGGCATGGGCTGGTGGCGCGTCGATGCGCACATGGCCGTCGATGACGAGGCCCGTCCGCGTCTCTACGCCGCGCACGAGGGCGCCTTCTCCGAAACCCATTCAGCTGAGCTCGCCTTGCGCGGGCCGGGACATTTCACCGGCTATATCTGTCTTGACGGACTGACCCGCCAGATCCGGTTCGATCCGAGCTGCCGCGGCGGGGAGAGTGGCAGCCTGCACCGGCTGTCCATGCGCCCGGCAAGCCCTGCCGAAGTGGCAGTTGCGGCGCTGCGCCCGAATGTCTGGCAAGCGACGCGCGCCATCCGGGCGAGCCGGGCGCTCCTGTCGCATCTGGCTAAGCCGCGCCGGGCGCAAGGCCATTTCGCCCTGCCCGTGCGCCTGCCGGCTGAGAATACGGACCGCAGCCAGGACAGCGACGCCTACAAGAGCTGGATAGAGCGCCACGACTATCATCCGGACAAGGACAATGCGCGCTATCGCGAAGCGCTGGCGGGGCTGGAAATCCAGCCGCTCGTTTCGGTGGTGATGCCGGTCTACAAGACCCCGATCGAGCTTCTGGATGCCGCAATCCGCTCGGTCCGCGACCAGCTCTACACGAACTGGGAATTGTGCATTGCCGATGATGCGTCCGGTGACGGCAAGCTGGCGGCGCGCCTGCGCTACTGGATGAAAACCGATACGCGCATCAAGGTGGTTTTCCGCGAGACCAACGGGAACATTTCTGCTGCCACCAATTCAGCTTTCGAGCTTGTGGAGGGCGAGTGGGTCGCCCTTCTCGATCATGACGATGTGCTGCGCCCGCACGCCCTTGCAGAGCTGGTCCTGACCGCAGCGGCCCGGCCCGAAGCCCAGCTGATCTATTCCGACGAGGACAAGATTGATGATCGCGGCGAGCGCTATGGCCCCTATTTCAAGCCCGCCTTCTCGCCAGATCTCTTCTACGGCCAGAACTATCTGAACCATCTGACCGCCCACCGGGCGGAGAATATCCGCGCCGCCGGCGGCTGGCGCGAAGGCTTCGAGGGCAGTCAGGACTATGACCTGAACCTGCGTATCCTGGAACGGATCGGCCCGGAAGCCGTCGTCCACATCCCGAAAATCCTCTACCACTGGCGCGCGGTTGCCGGTTCGACGGCCGTAGCGGTTGGCGAGAAATCCTATGCGTGGGAGGCCGGTCAGCGCGCCCTGCAGGAGCATTTCGCGCGGCGCGGGGCCGATGTCACTGTCGGCCAGGTGGAGGGGTATCCCTATTACGAGGCGAGCTGGCCCCTGCCGGAAGAGGAACCACTCGTCAGCCTCGTCATCCCGACACGCGATGGCGCGGATCTGGTGAAGATGTGCGTGGAGTCGATCCTTGAGCGCTCCACCTACCGGAATTACGAAATCCTGATCGTCGACAACCAGTCGAGCAAGCCGGAAACCTTTGCCCTGTTCGAGGCCCTGACCGCGCGCGATGCGCGCGTGAAGGTGCTCACCTACAACAAGCCGTTCAACTTCTCTGCCATCAATAATTTTGCCATCGCGCAGGCACGCGGCGAGATAGTCGGCCTCATCAACAACGATATCGAGGTCATCACGCCGGACTGGCTGGAACAGATGGTCTCGCTGGTCGTACGCGAGGATGTCGGCTGTGTCGGTGCCATGCTCTACTACCCCGATGACCGCATCCAGCACGCCGGTGTCGTCATCGGCATTGGCGGCGTGGCAGGCCATTCCCACAAGTATTTCGAGCGCGGGGCGCAGGGCTATTTTGCGCGCCTGAAACTGGTCCACGATGTAAGCGCAGTGACCGGCGCCTGCCTTCTGGTGCGCAAGTCCGTCTACGACCAGGTGGGCGGCCTCAACGAGGAAAAGCTGACCATCGCCTTCAACGATGTCGATTTCTGCCTGAAGGTGCGCGAGGCGGGGTACCGCAACCTGTTCACGCCGCGCGCCGAGCTGTACCATCACGAGTCTGTCAGCCGCGGGCACGAGGACACGCCCGAGAAGAAGGCCCGTTTCCGGTCAGAGGTGGAATACATGCTGTCACGCTGGGCGACCGACGTGACACCCGATCCCTTCTATTCGCCCCACCTCAGCCGTACGCATGAGGACTTCCGTATCCTGGAAGATTAGGGCTACACATCCATTTCCTGGCGAGTGCCGAAAGTACGAACTGAATGAATGATATAATCGAGTCTGTCCGCCGTTGGCCCTTCTGGAGCATGATGGCCTGGCAGGACATCAAGCAGCGCTACCGCGGGTCGACGCTTGGCCCGTTCTGGTCCACCGCGAACCTTCTGGTCATCGTCATCGGCGTGGGCATCCTGTTCTCCTCGCTGTTTGACCAGCCTCTGGAGACCTTCATTCCCTACCTCGCGGCGGGGATGTTCGTGTGGACCTTTATCAGCACCACGCTGAACGAGTCGGTGAATGCCTATCTGGCGGCGGGGTCACTGATCCGGCAGGTAAAGACCCCCATGCTGGTCTTCGTCTTGCGCGCAGTATTCCGCAACGTGATCGTGCTTGCCCATAACGTGCTGGTGTTGGCGGCGGTGTTCATCTTCTTCCGCGTCATGCCGGACATATTGATGGTGCTCG